>CAMLKQ010000025.1 GCA_946480585.1 uncultured Kangiella sp. | reverse complement strand
CCGATCCCGCTGACGATTATCGGCGTGATGCCGGGCCATGCCCTGCTTGGCGCACAGTTCACCGCGACCTCGATGATCGGCATGATTGCGCTCGCCGGCATCATCGTCCGCAACTCGATTCTGCTGGTCGATTTCATTGAATTGCAGTTGCGGGCCGGCGTCGAGTTCCGCACTGCGATCATCCAGTCAGCGGCGACGCGGGCGCAGCCGATCATCCTGACCGGTCTTGCTGCCATGCTCGGGGCGTTCTTTATTCTCGATGACCCGATCTTCAACGGTCTCGCCATTTCGCTGATTTTCGGTGTGCTGGTGTCGACCGTACTGACGCTGGTGGTGATTCCGCTGCTGTATTTCATCGCCTTCCGTCGCCGTTATCTTGGCGCCAGCGACAATGCCGGCGCCCCTGCAGAAGGAACCGCACCATGAGCGACAACCGTTTTCGTTTCGAGATCCGTCAGCTCGACAACTTCCAGTTCCAGATGAACTGGGATCTCGATGGCGTCGAACCGCTGCTCACCGATGAGCCAGCGCCGCTCGGTGCCGGCAGTGGCCCGAATCCGGCGCGCGTGCTTGCCGCCGCGGTGGCCAACTGTTTGTCGGCTTCGCTGCTGTTTGCGCTGCGCAAGTACAAGGATCAGCCGTCGCCGCTGACCGCAACGGTAGAGGCGGAACTCGCTCGCAACGAGAACAATCGTTGGCGTATCGCGCAATTGAATGTCGATATCCAGCTCGCCGATGCCAGCGATGCCTTGCCGCATCTGGAGCGGGCACTGGCGCAGTTTGAAGAGTTTTGTGTTGTGACCGAAAGCGTCCGACACGGCATCCCGGTCGCGGTCAGCGTCCGGGATAACAACGGGGTTTTGGTTAAAACATCGTAGTCAAATCAGCATGAAGCCCATCGGCTTCGAGGAGTGTAGGAAATGAAATCCTGGCAAATGGTCCGCATGTTCGCCGGCTTCTTTGTCTTGTTGTCACTGGCGCTCGGCGTCAAGGGCAGTCCGATTTTTGTCTCGGAATACTGGCTCGCGTTTACCGCGTTTGTCGGCCTGAACATGCTGCAGAGCGCCTTCACCAAGTGGTGCCTGCTGGAAAGTATCCTGCGCAAACTCGGCGTCCAGCCGGGCGCCTGAGCTGAACTTTTAACTGAACACTGAACCAGACACTAAACTGCCCACTGAAACGGAGAACACGCTCATGCGTTATGTCGTCGACAGCAACAAGAACGTCGATCAGCTGGTAATGGATCTGACCGCGGCGGTGCAGCGGCACGGCTTTGGCGTGATCCATCAGCACGATCTGGAAGCCACCATGGCCAACAAGGGTGTCACCCTCGGTGCGCCGTGCCGGGTGCTGGATGTCTGCAACCCGCACAAGGCCAAGGAAGTGCTCAGTGCGGACATGGGCATGGCGGTGGTATTGCCCTGCCGTATCGCGATTTACCACGACAACAAAGGCAGTCACATCGGCATGGTCAAACCGACCGCGCTGCTGGCGATGTTCAGCGATGCACCGGAACTGTTCAGCGTTGCCGAGGAAGTCGAGCAAAAGCTGACGACGATGATCAACGAGGCGCGCTAACGCGCGCGCCAGGAGGGCAAGCATGCAGATTCGAATCGTGTTGTGCAGCCTCAGTGCGCTGCTGGCGACTACCGTTGCAGCGGTGGAACCGGAAACGGCAACGCTGGCGCAGGCGCGTGCCCGCGCTGATCAGGCCATCAGCGAAATGCAGCGCCAGCTCAAACTGGAGCTGCAGACGGCGCTGCAACAAGGTGGCGGTGTCGCCGCGATTCGGGTCTGCCGCGAACGCGCGCCCGCCATCGCGACGCAAATGAACCAGCGCTTCGGGGTGACGATACGGCGCACAAGCGAACGCTGGCGCAATCCGGCCAATGCCCCGGACACGTTCGAATCCGGCGTACTGAAACAGTTCGCCGCGGCTGCAGCGGCGGCACCGGATGTCAATCAGCTGCGCTTTGAAGAGGTGCTGAACGGCAGCGGTGCACCACGCTTGCATGTCATGCAGGCCATTGCGCTGCAAGGCCCGTGCGTGATGTGCCACGGCAGCGAACTCAGCGACGAGATCCGTGACAGCTTGCGTCTGCTCTATCCGGCCGATCATGCCACCGGTTTTCAACCGGGTGAGCTGCGCGGCGCGTTCAGTGTCAGCGTGCCGTTGTCATCTGCCGCTCCGGCATCGACCACCCCATCATCAGTGCCCTGACGCAGTGAGTCTACGCAGACGGGTTTCGGCAATCGGCAGAGGAGACAGATCATGGCCCACATCGTCATTCTCGGCGCCGGCATCGGCGGCATGCCCGCTGCGTATGAGCTGCGCGCAAAACTCGGTCACGAACACCGGATCACGGTGGTCAGCGCGACCGACTATTTCCAGTTCGTGCCATCGAATCCGTGGCTGGCGGTCGGCTGGCGACAGCGCGAGCAGATCACGGTGTCGTTGCCGGCACTGCTGAACAAGCACGGCATTGAGTTCATCGGCCAACCGGTCAGCACCATCGCCGCCGATCAGAACCAGCTGGTGCTGAGCGACAGCCAAACCCTGTCCTATGACTACCTCGTGATCTGTACCGGACCGAAACTGTCATTCGACGAAGTACCGGGCGCCGGACCACACGGCGGCCATACCCACTCGATTTGCACGGTCGATCATGCCGAGCGGTTCTGGGCCGAATATCAGCAGTTTCTTGAGGCACCGGGACCGATCGTGGTTGGCGCCATGCCGGGTGCGAGCTGTTTTGGTCCGGCGTACGAGTTTGCCTTCATCCTCGATGCCGATCTGCGCAAACGCAAGCTGCGTCACAAAGTGCCAATCACGTTCGTCACCAGCGAACCGTACATTGGCCATCTCGGCCTCGGCGGTGTTGGTGATTCCAAATCGATGCTGGAGAGCGAATTCCGCAATCACGACATCAAGTGGATCACCAACGCCAAGACCAGCCGGGTCGATGCCGGCAAGCTGGTCACCAGCGAACTGGATGCGCAAGGCAATGTCCTGCGCGAGCACGAGATCGGTTTCAAGCTGGCAATGATGCTGCCGGCGTTCAAGGGCGTTGATGCGGTCGCACACGTACCGAATCTGTGCAACCCGCGCGGGTTTGTCCTGATTGACGAGCATCAGCGCAGCAAGGCCTACCGCAATATTTTCTCGGCCGGTGTCTGCGTTGCCATTCCGCCGGTAGAAGCCACGCCGGTTGCCACCGGTGCGCCGAAAACCGGCTACATGATCGAAACCATGGTCAGCGCCATCGTTGAAAATATCGCCGCCGATCTGGAAGGTCGTACCGGCGATGCCCGCGCGACCTGGAACGCGATCTGTCTGGCTGATATGGGCGACACCGGCGCGGCGTTTGTGGCGCTGCCGCAGATCCCGCCACGCAACGTCAACTGGTTCCGCAAGGGCAAATGGGTGCACCTCGCGAAAATCGCGTTCGAGAAATATTTCCTGCACAAGATCCGCAGCGGTACCTCGGAACCGATTTACGAGAAATATGTGCTGAAAGCGCTCGGCATCGAGCGGCTCTGGCGCTGAAACGGCCAGCAAAAAGGCCCGCGACCGCGGGCCTTTTTTGCGCAGGCGTTCGAGCTACCTGCTGGCGGTGATAGCGAGTTATTACGGACAGGTCGTCAGCACCGGATTGCACGCTGCCGGTTGCGCCAGCTGGCTGCGCACGGCCTGCTCCAGCGAGGTCATGCCCGCGCTTTTTCCGAAGGCAACTGCGTCTTCGACGCTCTGGCCGGTTGCGGCCGCCCGCAAAGCCAGCAAGGCGCCGACGCGATTGCTGCTGGCACAATGCAACAGGGTTTTGCCATCGGCCGCGCGCAAGGCTGCGTCGAGCTTGGCGGCGTTGCCGGCGGTGATATCGCCAGCGCCGGCGATCGGAATGCTGACATAGTTCAGGCCGAGCGCTTTCGCGGTCGCCGCTTCATCGAAGCCGGCGTCTTCACTGCTGCCGCGCAGGTTGATCACGGTGGTGACACCTTCTGCCTTGAGTTTTTCCAGATCAGCACGGCTGGGCTGACCACCGGTAATCAATTCCGGACTGAGCGCGTTCGCCGCTTTCATGTCCAGCGCCGGCAGCTCGCTGGCCAGCGCACCGGCGCTGCAAGTCAGCAGCAGTGAAACCACGAGATAACGAAAGAGCATCATGATTTTTTCCTTTTCAATCGAGTTGCACTGCCCCACAACACTGGCGGCAAGGCTTGCGTTTTGCCAGCGTCATCCCCATCGTAACGCCAATTCATCCAGATGGCCGGCTATGGCCATCATCGACTGCAGCCGCCGCGTGCGGCGGAGCGTTTTATCATGACTGATCTGGTGCACCTGACCTGTCCACAATGCCACACCGGCAACCGGTTTCCCGCCGACAAAATCGAGCGGCAACCACGCTGTGGCCGCTGTCAGGCGCTGTTGTTCCAAGGCGCGCCGATCGAAGCCGGCGCCAGCAGCTTGCCAGCCATTCTGCAACACACCGACCTGCCGGTGGTCATCGACTTCTGGGCGCCGTGGTGCGGGCCGTGCAAAGCGTTCGCGCCGATCTTCGCCGATGCCGCGCGCAGCCTTGAGCCGCAGCTGCGCTTCGTCAAGGTCAACACCGAAGCCGAGCCGGCGCTGGCGGCGCAATTCAATATTCGCAGCATCCCGACCATCGCGCTGTTTTATCGCGGCCAGGAAATCGCCCGTCAGAATGGCGCGATGCATGGCGGCCAGCTACGGCAATGGCTGGCGCAACAGCTGATGGGCGATCAGGCCGGTTGAGCCAACGCGATCACGTTCAGGCTTGCTGGGCGGTTGGCGCCTGCAAGCCCCAACGCGCCAAGACTTCCGCGAGCGCATCCAGTTTGACCGGCTTGGTCAGGTAATCGTCCATGCCGGCTTGCAGGCATTGCTCGCGATCACCTTTCAGTGCGTGCGCCGTCATCGCGATGATCAGCTGATGACGGTCGGTGCGCTCGTTACCGCGAATCGCGCGCGTGGCATCAAAGCCATCCATGTCCGGCATCTGGCAATCCATGAACACGACATCGAACTGCCGCTCCTGCAGCAAGGCCACCGCCGGCCGACCGCCATCCAGCGCGCTGACCTGAAAGCCGAATCGTTCCAGCAATTTCTGGGCGACGCGGCGATTGATTTCGTTGTCATCGACGATCAAGGCATGCCGACTGCGCTCACCGCTTGCGGCTGCCGGCGTGGTCGCCACCGGCGTCGGCACCGGCGCAGGTTCGGTGACATGGTTGCCGGGCAACAGCGCGGCAAACAATTCCGCCGGGCGCAGTGGCAGCGGCAACACCGCATCGGCCAGCATCGATTTTTCCCGCAAGCGTTTGCGTGCCTGCGGTCCCGCCAGCAACACCACCCGGCACAGCGGCAGCGCCTGCCGCAGCTGTGCCAGCACCGCATCGTTGCCGGCACTGGCCGGCACGATCAGCAAGGCCGGTTTGACCGCAATCAGCGACGCAATGCCGGCGTTGCCAACCTCGACATAACGCACGCCGACTTGCGCCAACAGTTGCTGCAAATGGTGGTGCAAGGCGTCCGGCAGTTGCCAGCCGAACACGGCCGGTACCGACAGCGTGGCAATCGCCGGCGCTTCCGCTTCGAGCTGTTGCAACTGAATGTGAACGATGAACTGCGAGCCGCTGCCCACCCGGCTCTGCACGCTGATGTCACCGCCCATCAACCGCGCCAACTGGCGACTGATGGTGAGGCCAAGGCCGGTGCCAACCATCGCGCGGGCATCGGCAACGCCTTGCGAGAACGGCTCGAACATGCGGCTCTGTAGTTCCGGTGCGATGCCGATGCCGGTGTCTTCGACAATCAGCTCTAGCGTGGTCGGCCGGCCATCGCCCGGCAACCATTGCACGCGCAAGCTGACCGCGCCCTGCTCAGTGAACTTGATCGCATTGCCGAGCAGGTTGAGCAGGATTTGTCGCAGCCGGAGCGGATCGCCCTGCACCTGCACCGGCGCCGTCAACGGCAGCGTGTAATTGAGCGCCAGCTGCTTCTGTTCCGCCTGCAGCGCAAACACATCCAGCACCGATTCCAGCAACTGGCGCAAATCAAATGGCTGGCTGTGCAACTGCAGACGACCGGCATCCAGCTTCGACAGATCGAGAATGTCATTGACCAGACCGAGCAGCGATTCACCACTCTGCCGGATGGTTTGCAGCAGCTCGCGTTGCTCGGCGTTCAGTGGCGTGTCTTGCAGCAATTCGCTGACGCCGATGATGCCGGTCATCGGGGTGCGGATTTCGTGACTCATCTGGGCCAGAAAACGGCTGCGGCTTGCCGCCGCCGCTTCCGCCATCCGGCGTCCGCTACGCAACCGGAAGAAAATCAGCAGCGCGATGATCAGCAGCAACAAACCGGCACTGGCACCGCCCCACAACGCCAGGCGTTGTTGCCGCACGTGCAGCTGCTGGATCTCGTTTTCCCGGGTCAGGTTGGCGATCTGGTTCTCGCGCTGCGCCAATGACAAGCGGCTTTGAAACTGGCCCACGCGCAGCGCCGCCCGTTCCGAGAAGATGGCGCGGCCCAGGGCATCGCGTTCGCGGCTCGCCGCCAGCGCACCGCGATAATCCTGCTGCGTTTCGAGCAGCTCGGTTTTCACCTGCAGCACTTCCTGCAGCAGAACCCGGTGGCCTAGCCGTTTGCTGAGCAGTTCGGCCCGACTGAGCTGCTCGTTCGCCTCGTTGAATTCGCGCTGTTGCAGCGCGAGCCGGGCCAGCTCCACCCGCGTCTGGGCATGGCCGGCTTCATCGCGAATCTGTTCCCGCATCGCGAGCGCCTGACTGAAGGCAGCGCGCGCGGCACTGTACTGTTTCAAACCGGCCAGGGCCTGGCCGCGATTGTGTTGAATGTGGGCTTGGGTAAACAGCTGCGGGATCTGCGACGGCAATGCGGCCGCTTTTTCCAGCCAGCTCAGCGCCATCTCGTACTCTTTGCTGTCGACATAGGCGTCGGCCAGATTGATGCAGGAATAGGCCTGCAGCTTTTCGTCACCGAGCTCGCGTGACAACTGCTCGGCCTCGCGCAGCATGGTGAAGGCATCATCGACCCGATCCAGACTCAGAAACAGCACGCCCAGATTGTTCAGGGTCGAGGTCTTGCGATGGCGATTGCCGAGCGCATCTTCCAAGACCAGGGTTTGCTGGAAATAACCGAGCGCACCATCGAGATCACCAATCGCGCGGCTGATCACGCCGAGCGCGTTCAGGTTGCGTGCTTCGGCGCGCTGATGACGGAATTGCCGGGCTTCGAGCAGGCCTTGCTCGGCATCCTGCTGGGCCCGGACATAATCCCCGAGCATGCCATACGCCCAGGCACTGTTGGCGAGCAACAAGCTGTGCAATTCGCGAGCATCGTCGCCGGCCAGCGATTCGACCAGCGCCAGCGCTTCGCGGGCGGCATCGAGCGCGGCCTGCGGTTCGGCGTTGCGATCCAACTCGCTGAGTTGATACAGCAAGCGCGCGCGCTCAATGCCGATCGCTTGCGGCAAGGCCGCTTCGATGCGCGATCGATCGGCCGGCACCACCACCGTGTAGTCCGCCGCCACCACGGCGCTGGCAAAACCGAGCAGCAAGCCGCCACAAACGATCTTCTGCCAGTGCCGCATGCGGCCTCCTAGACGGCGACCGGCGCTTTGATCGCCGGGTGCGACTGGTAATCGAGAATGGCAAAATCCTCGAACCGGTACGAGAACAGATCCGCCGGTTTGCGGGTGATTTGCAAACGCGGTGGCGGCAACGGAGTGCGGCTGAGCTGTTCTTTCGCCTGCTCGACATGGTTGCTGTACAGGTGCACATCGCCACCGGTCCAGACGAAATCACCGACCTGCAGATCGCATTGCTGCGCGACCATGTGGGTCAGCAGCGCATACGACGCGATATTGAACGGCACGCCGAGGAAAATGTCGGCCGACCGCTGATAGAGCTGGCAACTCAGGGCGCCGTTGGCGACATAGAACTGGAACAGCGCATGACAGGGTTGCAGCGCCATCCTGTCCAGATCGGCAACGTTCCAGGCACTGACGATCAACCGGCGCGAATCCGGGTTCTTGCGGATCTGTTCGACCACCTGACTGATCTGATCGATGTGACGGCCATCCGGCGCCGGCCAGCTGCGCCACTGGTAGCCATAGACCGGACCAAGGTTGCCATTTTCGTCGGCCCACTCGTCCCAGATGCTGACGCCGTTTTCTTTCAGGTATTGGATGTTGGTGTCACCGTTCAGGAACCACAGCAGCTCGTGGATGATCGAGCGCAGGTGCAGCTTCTTGGTGGTGACCAGCGGAAAGCCTTCGCGCAGGTTGAAGCGCATCTGGGCGCCGAACAACGAACGGGTACCGGTGCCGGTGCGGTCGGCTTTCTGGGCACCGTTGTCGAGCACATCACGCAGCAGATTCAGATAAGTTTGCATCAACGACAATCCGTTTTACTTTGCCAGGGCCGGCTGTGCCGACACCTTGCGATAGGCCAGGATGAGCAACGCGAGGCCAAGCGCGATCAGCGGCACACAAAGCCACTGCCCGCGCGACAGACCAAGCGCCTGCAAGCCGAGATGGGCATCCGGCTCGCGGAAAAATTCGACAATGAAACGGAAGCCGCCATAGCCGAGCGCGAACGCGCCACTGACCGCCATTTGCGGCGGCTTGCGCGACGAGAACCACCACAGGATGGCAAACAGCAGCGCGCCTTCGAGCAGCGCTTCGTACAGCTGCGACGGGTGCCGCAGCAGACCTTGCGGATCAGTCGGAAAGCGGAACGCCCACGGCACATCCGGACCGGCTTCGCGCCCCCATAATTCGGCGTTGATGAAATTGCCGATACGACCGAAGAACAAGCCCGGCGGCACCAGCGGCGCCATGAAATCGGCAACCTGAAAGAACGTGCGCCGCTGCGCTTTCGCATACCAGAAGAACGCCACCAGCACGCCCAGCAAGCCGCCGTGAAACGACATGCCGCCTTCCCAGATTTTGAACAGGTAGAGCGGATTGTCGAGGAACAGGCCGAGCTGATAGAAAAACACATAGCCGAGCCGGCCGCCGATCACAACACCGAGAAAACCGTAGAACAGGAAATCGCTGACTTGCTCGGTCGTCCAGCCGCTGCCCGGCTGCCTGGCGCGGACACTGCCGAGCCACCATGCCGCGAGAAAACCCAGCAGATACATCAGCCCATACCAGCGCAGCGCCACCGGGCCAATCGACACAATCACCGGATCAATGACCGGAAAATCCATTGCTCATCCTTATCGTTTTTGTCAGCGCCGGCAGCGGCCACGCTCACACGGCAAACAGCGCTTTCAGCAGCAGCCGGATACCCACCACCGCAAGAAACGCCGCAAACAGCCGGCGCAAACGCGCCGCCGGCCAGCGGTGCGCCAACCGGGCACCGACTGGTGCGGTAAACCACGAGGCCAGCGTAATCGCCAGCACCGCCGGCCAGTATACAAAGCCGGTCGCCCCCGGCGGCATTGTTGTTGCGCTGCCGGCCTGCACGCCGGCAACGATATAGCCGAGCGTGCCGAAAACCGCGATCGGCAGACCCACAGCCGCCGACGTCGCCACCGCCTGGGTGATGGGCACACCGTAATGCAGCAGCAGCGGTACGGTTAGCGAACCGCCGCCAATGCCGACCAGACCGGACAACAAACCGATGCCGGCGCCCCAGCCGGGCCACGCCCATGCCGGCGGTGGCTTTTGGGTTGCGCTCATCACGTTGACCCGCGCCGTGCGCAGCGCCAGCAGCACGGCGAACAGTGCGAACAACACGGTCAGCCAGCGCGAGCCGAGCTGCGCCGCGACCGTTCCGGCAAGCACGGCCGCCAGCGCCACCGTCGGGGCCAGCCGTCGCACCAGCGGCCATTGCACCGCGCCGCGGCGGGCGTGGGCGCGGGTCGAAGCCACCGCGGTGAGCACAATCGCAGCCAGCGAGCTGGCGAGTGCCGCCGGCATCACCACGGACGCCGGCACGCCAACCTGCGGCAACAACCAGAGCAGGCCCGGCACCAAAATCAGGCCGCCACCAATACCGAGCAAGCCGGCCAGCAGGCCGGACAGCGCCCCGAGCGCCAAGCAAGCCAGGGCCAGCGACAGGTAAACTGGCGACAGGAAAAACGCGGAATCCATTTAATCGTGTGCCTGATTGTGTTGGCGCGGGAGGTCCACCCGGACTACCCGCTGATCGTGCTTGCCCAT
This sequence comes from uncultured Kangiella sp., assembly GCA_946480585.1. The sequence continues at coordinate 3,867 of CAMLKQ010000025.1, read as the reverse complement.
CGCGACGAATTCACCGCCCGGCCGAGTCAGCCTCTGACTTGGTGGCCGGATGCCTCGACGCTGGCCGGCCGCGATCTGGCGGCTGGCGGCACCTGGCTCGGCGCTCACCGCAACGGCCGCTTCGCGGCGGTCACCAATGTCCGGGAAGGACCACCGCAAGCAAGTGCTCGCTCTCGCGGTGAGCTCGTTCCGAACTGGCTGCATAATCCGGCACTCGATGCCGAACAGCACCAGACACAGCTCGCGGCGGCCCGGCAGTATAGCGGCTTCAATCTGCTGTTCGGCGACTGGCACAGGGGCCGGCTGCAACTGCACTACAGCAGCAACCGATTTCCGGGCCGGGAAGTTGCGCCCGGCATCTGGGCCCTGTCGAACGGCGACTTTGATGCACCATGGCCAAAGGCCCACCGGGCCAAGGCAGTGCTGGCCGACCTGCTTGGCCAAGGCGGCATACCGGCGCCGTTCTGGCTCGACGCACTCGCTGACGACCAGATCGCCGCCGATCACGAGCTGCCGGACACCGGCATTGGACTCGACAAGGAGCGCTGGCTGTCGCCGATGCGGATCACCGGGCCGCACTACGGCACCCGCGCCGCGACCCTGCTGAGCTTGCGCGCCGATGGCGAGCTGCAGCTGCACGAACGTAGTCTCGCCCCCGAGTTGGGCGGCCAGATCACCGCCCAGCACAGCTTCAACCTGAAGCTGGCCTGACCAGAGCGATCGCGGCTGGTCAGTCGCCGGTCGTTGCAACGAAGGCAAAATTCACCAAAAACGCGCTCTGGATCAGCCTTCCGGGCTCGGCTATAGTGCCTGCCCCGGTCTACGTACCCGGGCAGTTTTGCTGCAACGAGACAGTTGTTCTACCTATACCAAGATCGAGATTCGCCATGCGCAAGAAACACGGTGGTGCCGCCGAAGACGCCGAAATCGACATGACCCCGATGCTCGACATCGTGTTCATCATGCTCATCTTCTTCATCGTGACCACCTCCTTCGTCAAGGAAAGCGGTCTCGACATCCAGCGCCCGTCGGGCAAGTCGGCCTCGACCACCAAGGTCAAGGCAAACGTCCTGATCACCATCAACAGCGCCGGCGCTGTGGTGATGGACGATCGTGAAATCGACGTTCGCTCGGTACGCGCCAACGTTGAAAAGACGCTGGCCGAATCGCCGGATGCCTCGGTGATCGTCCAGGCCCACAAAGACAGCGACACCGACATCCTGATCAGCGTGGTCAACGCTGCCAAGGAAGCCGGTATCGACAAGGTCTCGGTCGGCACTTACGACCAAGACAAATAAGCGGCAAAGACAAGCAAGCCTCACGGCTTCAACAAAAAGGGCAGCGCAAGCTGCCCTTTTTGTTGTTCCGGCGAACGCGTAGCCCGTTTAAATGGGCTACCAAGGCGGCATTTTTCACGATGACAGACGACGCGCCTTGTACCTAGATTGAAGGAGCAGTCATGACATCGGGAGGAGGGCCCATGCGCAAACTGATCGCACACGCCAGCACTGACAACGAGATCGACATGACGCCGATGCTCGATATCGTGTTCATCATGCTGATTTTCTTTATCGTCACGAGCAGCTTTGTTCGAGAATCTGGGCTCGGTTTTGGCCGCCCCAGTGCCAGCGAGGGATCCGGCCCGGTGGCGCCTGTAGCACTGCTCGAATTGACCGAAGACAACCGCATTATCAGTCAGCAGCGCGAACTGGACCCGCGCGTTGTCTCGGCATTACTGGAGCAACGGCTGAGTGCAGATCCGGCGACTCGCGTACTCATTCAAGCACACGAACAGAGCAGTACTGCGGTGCTGCTGCAACTGGTCGATGCGGCAAAGCGTGCCGGCATTGAGCAAATCAGCGTTGGCAATTACTCGTCTCGTTAGTCCACTAGCCGGCGACGTCGGAGCGAGCATCAGCCCTCGCTCCGACGAGCATGGCGGCACGTGCCTTTGCGGCATTAAAAATCAGGTGGTAGCAGTTGCCGCTTCGCATTGCCTCCCGTAACGTACCGAGCCCGCCAGCCCCTCTTCTGTCAGGTTCATGAACGCGCTCCCGTTTGCATCCTTGGACACGACGATTGAACTGCACGCCATGCAACTGCCGGGCGTCAGTCACGACATCAAATGGGGCAGCGACCGGGTGTTCTCGGTTCATGGCAAAATGTTTTGTTGTCTGAGTGTGGAAAACGGCGTGCTGCACCGCATATCGGTAAAGGTCCCGGCTGAGCGGTTTCTCGAACTGACCGATCAGCCCGGCATTGAGCCGGCGCCATATCTGGCCAAGCACCATTGGGTCAGCCTGCTGCCGGAAATGGTGCTGGCCACGCCAGCGGTGCTTGCGCTGGTGCGCGAGTCCTATGCCATCGTGCGGGCAAATTTGAGCAAGAAAGTACAGGCCTCGCTGGCCGCAATCGACGCAACCCCTTCATCAAGGTAAGGCATTCATGGCGCGCATTTTGTTTTTTGCCCTGCTCGGCGCAGCGGCCTGGTTCTGGTGGCACAGCATGCAGGCGCGCGAGAACGCTCGTCAGGCCGCCAAGCGCGAATGTGATCGTTACGGCCTGACCCTGATCGATGACACGGTGGAGCGGGTTCATCTTGGCTTTGGCCGCGCCCACAGCGGCGGCACCACCGTGGTGCGGGTCTACCAGTTCGAATTCACCCCGAACGGCGCCCGCCGTTACAAGGGTTTGATCCGGATGCGCGGCACCAGCGTCGAAGACGTCAAAATGGAGCCATACTCGGTCGATTGAGTTCTGCCGCGGGCGCGCTGCGCTGCCGGCCAAACGGACGCATCGACATGAAACCAACCATGCGCATTGCCCTGCTGCTGATCGGCAGTTGCCTGAGCGCCTGCGTTAGCTCACCGCCTTCGGGGTCGATTCCTGCGCCTGCCTCCGTCCCCGACAGCGCAACGCCACCACGCAGCGGCACGCCCTACAACGGCCCCGGCCATGATTTGCGTAACGCCGTTTATTTTCCCGGGGTCAGCAACCCGCTCGCCTTCAGTCAAAAACAACAGGAATGGCTCTGGCTGCATTACCGCGATTGGAAGAAACTGAGCCAATCGCTGCGTGAACAAAACGGCATCCGCTATGACGAAGTGACGCTGCTGAACAAACAGGGCGAGAAGCGGGTGATTTATTTTCGGATGCCGACTGGCATCAAGTGAGGCGACAAACGCCGGTTGCAAACGTGAGCCAAAACAAACCCCCGCTTTCGCGGGGGTTTGTTTTACTGCAGTCATTCAGTGTTGATTTCACTCAGGCCACTTTCGCCGCATCGGTCATCTTGAAAATGCCGGTGGCGTTGCTGGAGTCAAAGGTCAGATCCAGCTTCCACTCACCCGATGCCTCGTCGAGGAATTTGTCGCGGCTGATGAATTCGTAGAACGAGCCCGGCACGGTGTAGGTCACGATACGACCTTCGCTGTCGATCATCCGGCGCTCGACCTGGGCGGCCTTGAACGCGGTTTGGCGGACGCGGCCATTGGCCGACACTTCCACCGCTTCCTTGATCGAACGGCCCAGCGCTTTCTGTTCCTTGGTCAGTTCGAACACATCGGCGACGCGATCGGTGACGTGGTTGTAGGCATTGCCTTCGGTGCTGATCCAGGCCATTTCGGCCGATTCTTTCAGCAACACGTCGTAATCGGCGCGAGCGACTTCACCGTGCTGACGGGCAAAGCATTCGACGATGTTCGGCAGCAGCTTCAGCGCTTCCGCCATGGTCAGTGATTTTTGCTCGGTCAGCTTGGCGAGCAGCGCCTTGCTGTCGGCGGTGAGCGGATCACGCGAATTGCCGACGACATTGGCAACGGCCTGCTGGAACGCCGGCGAGAATTGATCAACATGCAGTTCGGAGAC
>CAMLKQ010000024.1 GCA_946480585.1 uncultured Kangiella sp. | reverse complement strand
CAACATCATCGGTATTTTGCTTTGGGGCGGTTTCAACTCCGCCATCCTGTTCCTGTTGCTGTACCAGCAGCACCGCCGCAGCATTGCCATTGAACGGGCAACCACGGCGTTTCTGGCCGATGGCACCGCGCGCCACATTCCGGACGATGCGTCCGATGCCTATGGCCCGGCCGTGCGTTCGGTCAACGCCATGGCGAGCCGAGCCGAGCAATTGATCCGGCAACGCCAGCAGATGATCAGCGAGCAGCGTGAACTGCTGCACGCGGTTGCGCACGAATGCCGGGCGCCACTGGCGCGGGTCAGTTTTGCCCTGGAAATGCTTGAGCATTCGGAAAGCCCGGGCCAGCGCAAGCAACTGTCGCGCGACATGGAAAGCGCCATTTCCGAACTCGACGGGCTGGTACGCGAGCTGCTGACCTATGCCCGTTTGCAGCACGGTGCCCAGCGGCTGGAGCTCAGCGAAACCGAACTGCTGCCGGCCATTGATGATGTGCTGACCAAAACCAAGACGCTGTACCCGGCGGTGGCCTTCCGCAGTGCGCCGATGGCCGATGCACCGGTCAAGGTGGTGGTCGATAACCGCCTGTTCCACCGCGCCTTGACCAACCTCGTGCGCAACGCCGCCTGCTTTGCCCACAACGTGGTCGAGGTCAGCATCAGCCGGCGTGATGATCAGTTCTGCCTGATGGTCGATGACGATGGCCCGGGCGTGCCGCTTGATCAGCGCGAGCGCATTTTTGAACCGTTCGCCCGGCTCGATCCAAGCCGTTCGCGCGACTCCGGCGGTGCCGGTCTCGGTCTGGCGATTGTGCGCGGGATCAGCGAGCGTCATGGCGGCACGATCAGCGTCGATGACAGCCCGCTCGGCGGTGCCCGTTTCACCTTGACCTGGCCGCTGCGTAGCAACAGCTGAGTACCATGCGGGTCGACTTGGCGAAGCGTGGCCGCACTTCTACACTGGTGCCACGACCGTCGCGCATTGATAGGGGGAACGCCGCGTGAAGCCGTGGCGCCGTGGATTCGGCGTACATTCAACGCTGGTGTCGTTCCTGCTGCTGCTGTTGTTAGCGAGCCCGGCGGCGGACGCGGCTGACTTGCCGGTCGATGCCAACAGCCTGCGCGGTGTTTGGCTGGAGCGGTTCACCCGTTTTATCGATTGGCCAACGGCTCACCGCGTGCACGACAGCAGCCTGCCGTTCGAACTGTGTGTGCTGGCCGACGCCGATTTCGCCACGCTGCTCAATACCCTTTATGCCAAGCAAGCGATCAAAGGCAAAGCGGTACGCGTCCATGCCCTGACCGCGCCGCCAGCCCCCTCACTCTGCGATCTGTTGTTCTTTGCCAGTGCTCCTGAGGCGACCCGTGATGCGCTGCTGGAGCAGGCGCGCCTTGCCCATACGCTGGTGGTCAGCGCCAGCCCCGGCTTTGCCGAAGCTGGCAGCCACATCAATCTGTACGAAGAAGACGGTTACCTGCGGTTCGAGATCAACGTTGATGCGACCCAGCAGGCCGGCCTTACGGTCTCGTCTCACCTGCTGAAAATTGCCCGCGTGGTGCGGCAAAAGGGGGCCAGATGATGCGCTCCCTGAGTTTGCGCGCCAAGCTGGTCGGCATCATCGTGCTGGTGTCGTCGCTGGCGATCGGCATGGGCCTCATCGCGCTCGGTTTCTATCAGCAGCGCAACGCCCGCGATGCGCTCATCGACAACGTGTCGGCGCAGGCCCGCTTGATGGCGCTGTACAGCGAGGCCGCGCTGACCTTTGATGATCGCAGCGCCGTGCTCGATGTGTTGAACAAAGGCCAGTTGCCAACGCTGTTGCAAGCCTCGGTCTACGGCAGCAATGGCAACCTGTTCGCCACCGTGATGCGTGACAGCCGCGCCGCACTGCCGGAAACCTTGGCGTTGCCGGTGCAAAACGCCATGCACCTGTTGCCCGATCAGCTGACCCTGACCCAGGCCATCGGCAGCGATCCGAACGCGCCGCTCGGCTACCTGCAATTGCAGGTGTCACTGCGGGAATTGAACACGACAACCCGGCAAAGTTTGCTGGTGTTATTCCTGATCGGCGGCGCACTGATTCTGGTGTCTTTCCTGCTGGCGCTCCGCTTGCAGCGTTATGTCTCGGCACCGATTCTCAATCTCGCCAAACTGACCAGCCAGGTGTCGGCGCGCAATGATTTCAGTTTGCGGGCACCGGTGGATGGCGAGGATGAAATCGCCCGACTGGCCCGTGGCTTCAATCACATGCTGGATGTCATCGGCGAACGCGAGCAAGCACGTGATCGCGCTGAGGGCGCGCTGCGCGATTCAAAGGAGACCCTGGAGCAGGCGGTGCAGGAGCTGCATCATCTGGCCAATTACGACGGCCTGACCGATTTGCCGAACCGATCGCTGTGCATGGATCGGATCGCCAATGCCTTGATGCGGGCCAGCCGCGAACATGACCGAGTGGCAGTGATTTTCCTCGATCTCGATCATTTCAAAGAAGTGAACGATTCGCTCGGTCACGCCATCGGCGACGATTTGCTGAAGGCGGCGGCGACCCGGCTGCACGAATGCCTGCGCCGCGGTGACACGCTGTCACGACTCGGTGGTGACGAGTTTGTGCTGGTGCTGGAAGAGCTGCACGATGATCTGAACGTGATCACGGTGTTGAACAAGATCATTTCGGCATTCGCCGAGGCGTTCCACATCGGCGGTTACGTGGTCAGCACCACGGTGTCCATGGGGGTGGCGGTGTTCCCCACCGACGGTCGCGATGTCCACACCCTGATGCGCAACGCCGACACCGCGATGTACAAGGCAAAAGAGCTCGGCCGCAACACCTATCAGTTCTACCAGCCAGACATGAACGCGCTGTCGCTGCGCCGGTTGAGTCTCGCCACCGAGCTGCGCGAAGCGCTGCAGTACAACCAGCTGGAACTGTATTACCAACCGCAGATCGACACGTTCCGCAAGCGCATTGTTGGCGTGGAAGCCTTGCTGCGTTGGAAGCATCCGGTAATGGGGTCGATCTCGCCGGCGGAATTCATTCCAATTGCCGAAAGTACCGGTCTGATTGTGCCGATCGGCCAGTGGGTCATCGAGCGGGCAACCCGGCAGCTCGCCGAGTGGCGCAAGCAGGGCATTGGTCCCTTGCGGGTGGCGGTGAACATTTCCGCGGTGCAGTTCCGTCAAGTTGATCTGGCCGAGCAGATCGCGCGCATCGCCGAGGCTCATCATGTGCCGCCGGAGTTGCTCGAACTGGAGCTGACCGAGTCCTTGCTGATGCGCGATGTCGAGAGCGCCACCAACCAGTTGAAAAAACTGAAGGCGCTTGGCTTCAAGCTGGTCATCGACGATTTTGGTACCGGCTATTCCTCGCTCAGTTACCTGCGCCGGTTCCCGCTCGACGGCCTCAAGATCGATCGCAGCTTTATCGACGAGGTCAACCGCAATACCGATGACACCGCCATCACACTGGCGATCCTGTCGATGGCGCGCAGCCTGCGTTTGATGGTGATCGCCGAGGGGGTCGAAACGCGCGAGCAGTTTGACTTCCTGCTGGAGCACGGCTGCGAGGAAGTGCAGGGCTATCTGTTCAGTCCGCCGGTGCCGGAAGCGGTGCTGACGCCAATGCTGAAACAAGCCACGCCCAACTTCCCGCGTTTGCAAAGCGGCAGCGCTTGAAGGTGACGGAAACAAAAAGGGACGCCAAGGCGTCCCTTTTTTCATGCCTGACGATCACTCGATGCGACAGGCTTCGGCGAAGTCCAGTCGCGGGTTGCGCGGGAACACCCCGCTTGGATCACCGTAGCCGAGGTTGCAAAGGAAATTCACTTTCCAGTCACTGCCCTCGAAGAACGCGGCGTTGATCTTGTCGGCATTGAAGCCGCCCATCGGGCCGCAGTCCAGGCCGAGTGCGCGCGCCGCCAGAATGAAATAGCCGCCTTGCAGCGTGCTGCCACGGAAGGCGTTTTCGTAAATCGCTTTTTCTTTGCCGGCATACCAGTTGCGGGCATCCAGATTGTTCGGGAACAGCTTGGGCAATTGCTCATAGAACGCATTGTCCCAGGCCAGAATCGCCGTGACCGGTGCTGCCATGGTTTTGTCGACGTTGCCGGCCGACAGGCACGGCCGCAATTTTTCCTTGGCCGCTTTCGATTTGACGAACACGATGCGCAGTGGGCAGGTGTTGGCGGCAGTCGGTCCCCATTTGACCAGGTCGTACAGCTGTTGCAGCAGCGCGTCGTCAACCGCTTGATCGCGCCAGGCGTTGTGGGTGCGCGCGTCGGTGAACAATTGCTTCAGGGCAGCGTCAGTCAGGGCCGGCATAGGCTTCCTCGTCTAGGCGGTGAAAAAGGTCAAGGCGGTGAAAAAGGCGCGACAGTATACGGAAGCGGCGAGCACTTGGTGCAGTCGGTGCAGGCGTGCGTGAAGCACGCCATGCTGAGGCAATGCGCGGTTGGTGTAGAGAGGCGGAGAAACGAAACCCGATCAATGCATGGTCGGTTGCAGCGCATCCATGAGCAGTTGGGCGTAATTGGCCGCTTCGATGCCGCGGTCGGTCAGGTAACCGCCATCGACCTGGCTGATCAGGCCTTTGCTGTACAGCCGCTCGGCAGCTTGCTGGGCGGCAGGCTCGGCATCGCGGTGCAGTTTGAGGCCGGCCAAGCGGGAATGACGGGGAAACTGCAGCAACAGGCGGATTTCCGCCAGCAAATCCTCTACCGAACCGGCTCCGGTCATGGTGTGGGGTGTCCACTGCACAAACGTGAGGTCAGTCTGACACCCTTTTCGCATGGCTGGCAACGTTGCCGCCATGCGTGGCGAGCACTCAGCGCCAAACGGCCTGATTGCGGGCGAGCAGTTCGTCTTGCTGGAATTGCTGCTGCCGACGTTCGAACTGATCACGCGACATCACTTCGGTGAACACGTCCAACAACAGCGACTGGGCATCTTTCTCGCCATATTTGGCGATGATGTAGGTGCGGATTTCCTGCATCCAATCCGGCCAATGAAAGCGGATACGGCCGCCGACATCGTCGAATTCGAGCGGATTACTGAACATTTGCGCGTGACCGCCAAAACGTTCACTGGCGCGCATCACCACCTGCCAGACAAAGTCCTTGTCTTGATCGGTGAGCTGGAGCGGCATCAACTTCTCCTTGTATCCCGGCGAGCGGGAGCCCGAAAGCATGTTGGCGTGCGGGGAGCGCGACGTAACCGGGCTTACATTGATCTGCAACATTTACGCCATCGTTCCTTGGTTGGCTGAAGGGGAGGGCAACCGCGTGGCCATCCGGACCACCAGACAAGCGCTGCCAACCCCACCATTTTAGCGGCTTCGCGGGGCAACGCTGGCCCGCCAAAGCCGAATCCCGGATAATACGGTGTCCCTGATGTCTGTGAGCCTTTTGCCATGGTAGTGGTTGCTGCACTGTATAAATTCGTGACACTTGCGCCGTCGATGGAGGCACAAGAACCGCTGCGGCAATGGCAGGAACGGCTGTACCAAATTTGTCAGGCCAACGATATCCGCGGCAGCCTGCTGCTGGCGCATGAAGGCATCAACGGCACCGTGGCAGGCACCCGCGCCGGCATCGATGCCTTGCTCGGTTGGCTGCGCGGCCAGCCCGAATTTGCCGATCTGGAGCACAAGGAATCGCTGGCTGAACGCAACCCGTTTTTCCGGCTCAAGATCAAACTCAAGAAAGAAATCGTCACCATGGGCGTGCCGGGCATCGATCCGAACAAGCGGGTCGGCACCTATGTTGATCCGGCGGCGTGGAACGAGCTGATTGCGCGTGATGATGTGGTCGTGCTCGATACCCGCAACGACTACGAATATGCGATTGGCACGTTTGAACGGGCGCTGGATCCGAACACCCGCAGCTTTCGCGAATTCCCGGACTGGGTGAAACAAAACCTCGACCCGGGCAAGCACAAGAAAGTCGCCATGTTCTGCACCGGTGGCATTCGCTGCGAAAAGGCCAGTGCTTACATGCTTGAGCAGGGCTTTGAGGAGGTCTATCACCTCAAGGGCGGCATCCTGAATTACATCGAGAAAATGCCGGTCGACCAAAGCCGCTGGCGCGGTGACTGTTTTGTCTTCGACAACCGGGTCGCGGTGGATCATGCCTTGCAGCCGGGCGACTACGCGTTCTGCCCGGCCTGCCGAGGTCCAGTTTCTGCGGCGGATCGCTTGTCCGACAAATATGAGGCGGATTTTTGCTGTCCGCGCTGCCACGATCAACTGACCGACGAGCAGAAGCGTCGTTTCAACGAACGGCGCCGACAGCTACAGCTGGCGCGTCAGCGTGGCCAACAACATTTGGGTTCGGAGCCTCGAACCGGTCAGGATTGAGTGATCTGTGCAGAATAAAAAAGGCGCCGGGTGGCGCCTTTTTTATTCAAACCGTTGTCATCGTGTTGATTGCCTTGCGCCATTTGCCAGACTCAGTTTGTCTGGCCCAGTTTGCTGTGGCGGATGCCGTACAGGAAATAACCTGCCAGTGCGAGCGCCATCCAGATGCTGAACACCTGATAGGTTGAGGCTGACAAATCCTTGATGATGTACAGGCAGGCAAGAATGCTCAGCGAAGGGATGAGGTAAGGACCAAACGGCACGCGAAAGCCTTCGGTATTGTCGACATCCTTGCGCCGGCGCAGTACCGGCACAGCGGCCGACACCACGATGAACGCGACCAGCGTACCCATGCTGACCATGTCCCACAAAAAGCCGGAGTCCACTGTCCCGGCGATCACGCTGACTGCGCTGCAAACAATCAGTGTATTGATATTGGGGGTCCGGGTTTTGCTGTGAACTTGCTGGAAGGCCGGTGACACCAAGCCATCTTTGCTGATGGCAAACAGAATCCGGGTCTGGCCGTAAAGGGTAACCAGCGTGACACTGAATACCGAGATGACGGCGCCGGCTGACAAGATCAGTGCCGGCCATTCCTTGCCGGTAACGTTTTGCATGATCACAGCGAGTCCTGCTTCCTGACCTGCGAACATGTCGGCCGGCTGCGCGCCGACGGCAGAGATCGCGACCATCAGATAGAACACGGTCACCACCAACAACGCTGTCATCAAACCGAACGGAATCATCCGCTTCGGATCTTTTACTTCCGCGCCGGCTGTTGCCAGCGTATCCAGACCGATAAAGGAAAAAAACACCGTGCCAGCCGCAGCACCCACACCCGCCATGCCGGCATAGCCGAGGCTGTTGTCGGTGTTGAAGAACGGCGTGAAATGTTGGCCATCGAAACCGCTGAACGCGACTGCAATAAACAGGGCCAACACGCTCAGCTTGATGATAACCATGATGGCGTTGGCGGTTGCCGATTCCTTGGCGCCACGCACCAACAACAATCCGCACAATGCAACCAACAGCATCGGTGGCAAATTGAACTGATCGAAATGCCATTCGGTCCCGTTAGGGCCGGCGACAATGCTTGGCGTGCGCAGATAGTCCGGAATGCTCCAGCCAAACGCATGGGTCAAAAAGTGATTGAGATAATCCGACCAACCGATCGCCGTTGCACTGGCGGCGAGGCCATATTCGAGCAGCAGGCAAAAGGCAACGATATATGCAGGAAACTCCCCAACCGTTGCATAGGCATAGGAATAGGACGACCCGGATGCCGGAATGCGTGACGACAGCTCGGCATAACAGAGCGCGGTCAGTCCGGCGGTGATGGCGGCAATCAGAAACGACAGGATGACGGCCGGTCCGGCCTTGGGCACCGCTTCAACCATGGTGAAGAAAATGCCGGTGCCAATCGTCGAGCCCACCCCGATCATGGTCAGTGCGAACAGGCCAATCGATCGCTTCAATTCGGTGTCGCCGTTGCCGGCAGTGGTGGCATCAGTGCCAGCAATGGCTTTGGTGCGCCAAAGTCGCATCATTGTCATTTTGTCCTGTTTTACGGTTATCGTTGTTTGATACCAGCAACCCGGCGCGATACACCCTGTACCGCGAATGTGGGGGCTGCAAGTGCCCGCGGCCAGTCGGCCGGCGGTCAAAGTCGGGCGAAACTACCACAGCCGGCCCGGGCGCTCCAGATGAAAAGCGGCCGCGACGGCCATCACAGCGGCCGGTGGCTGTGGCGCGAACGGCTGGTTACACTGGCGTATCAACTCGTCAGGATCTGTTCCGATGTCTGTGTCTTCGCCCGAGCTGCGGCCCACCGAGGCCATCGATGTGTTGTACCTGCAGATGACCGAGCGCGCGGCGCTGCGCGCCAAAGCCTGTCCCGACCCAACTGCGTTCGAGATACGGGAAGCAAAAGAACCCTTGCCGGAACTGAACCGTTTTCTCTACACCGCGGTCGGTGGCGATTGGTACTGGGTCGACCGCTTGCCGTGGTCGTATGCGCAGTGGCAGGCCGCGATCGCCGGACCGAATCACCGCACCTTCGTTTGTTACGCCAACGGCACGCCGGCCGGTTACTACGAATTGCACAAGCATGACGACGGCAGTGTCGAGATCGCCTATTTCGGTTTGATTCCCGCTTACCTTGGTCGTGGTGTTGGTGGCTGGTTGTTGTCGCGTTGCATCAGCGATGCCTGGGACTGGAGCGCGACGCGGGTGTTCGTGCACACCTGCACGCTCGATCACCCGGCGGCGCTGAACAACTATCAGGCGCGCGGGCTCGTGCATTACCACACCGAAATCGAATACCGGCAATTGCCGGTGCAGCCGCCGGGCGCCTGGCCAGGCGCACAGCGGCCGCGGTTGGCCTGAACCATGACCGGTGCCGAACCGCAGGTCTGGCGTACACCGAAAGCCGGCGACTTGGCCCGGCTGCAACGTCAGCACGAGCCGTTGCCGGCGCTACCGGCCGGGCAGGTGCGAGTGGCGGTGCGTGCGGTCGGTTTGAATTTTGCCGACATCTTTGCGTTGACCGGACTTTATTCGGCAACGCCCGCCGGCGCGTTCATTCCCGGTCTCGAATTTGCCGGCGTGGTCAGCGAAAGCACTGTGCCGCAATGGCAGGTCGGTGATCGCGTCATGGGCTGCATCCGCTTCGGTGCCTATGCCAGCGTGGTCGATGTCGCCCCGCATCAACTCGCGGCCTTGCCGGCAGATTGGAGCTTCGAACAAGGCGCCGCTTTTCTGGTGCAAACCTTCACGGCCTGGTATGCGCTGCGTGATCTCGGCGCGTTTGCGCCCGGCCGGTTGACACTCACTCATTCGGCTGCCGGTGGTGTTGGCCTCCAGGCAATGCGCATTTGCGCGGCGCGCGGCGTGCCGGTGATCGGCACGGTCAGCGATGCCCGCAAGCAAACTTTTTTGCAGCAGCAAGGCTTTGCCGACGTCATCGTACGCGACCCGGATTTTCCGGCGCAGTTGCGCCGCGTGTTGGCCGATCGGCCGCTGCATCTGGTGCTCGATGCCATTGGTGGTGACATTCAGCGCGCGTCGTTTGACGCGCTGGCGCCAACCGGCCGGCTGGTGGTATTCGGCGCCGCCGAATACGCGCCGGGCAAACGCCGACCCAACTGGTTCACCATGGCGGTCAAATACCTGCGCCGGCCGCGCTATGACGCGCTGGCGATGATCAGTGCCAACAAATCGGTGCTGGCATTCAATCTCATCTGGCTGTGGCAACAACATGAACTCTTTGCCGCGCTGCTGGCCGAAGTGAACGCCTTGGCGTTGCCGCCGCCGCATGTCGGTCATGTGTTTGCCTTTGCCGAGGCGCCGCAGGCGTTGGAGTGTTTGCGCAGCGGTCAATCGATCGGCAAGGTGGTGTTGCAGTTGCCGTGATGACGACGGGCCCAGCGACAGAGACAAAGGGTGAGTGCCGGTTGCCGGCATTGGATTTTTATTCACGAATCAAGATGCAGTAAAAAAACGCGGCGCCGTTGCAAGCCGACGGGCGCGGTCAGGACAAGCTCAAGAAGGAGAGCGATGGTGGGCAATAACGGGCGGAAGTTCCGGATGGTCGCAGCAATCGGCGCGCTGCTGCTCTGGCTCGGTACGGGCCAGCACGTGCAGGCCGCTGACGTTGCGGTGCCGACGGCGTTGAAAGATTGGCAGGACTGGGCGTTGCACGGCGAAGAATTTCGCCGCTGTCCGCTCAGTCACGGTCAGGACGGTCGCGAGGCTGGCGACTTCAGCTGCGTCTGGTACGGCAACCTGAACCTGCAGGCTGATGCCGGCGGCGTCCGTTTCACGCTGCCGCTCGACGTGCTCGGCAGCAAGGAACAACTGGTGCGGTTGCCGGGCAGCGCCGATCTGTGGCCGCGCGCGGTCAGTGATGGCGTGCGCAGTGTGGCAGTGCTGGATCGTGGCGGTGAACCGCACGTATTGCTGGCGCCGGGCCGCGTCACGCTGCAAGGTGAAATCCGTTGGCGGCAAGTACCGGGTGCGTTGCCGTTGCCCGATGGGCTGGCATTGGTCTCGCTGGTTTTGCATGGCAAACCGGTGACCAACGTGCAGCGTGATGGCAGCGCCTTGATGCTCGCCAGCGACGACAAGCCGACGACGGTGCAAGACACTTTGCAATTGCGCGTGTACCAGCGTCTGCAAGATGGCATTCCGCTGCAACTCGAAACTGTGCTCAAGCTGACGGCAACCGGCAGTGCCCGTGAAGTGGTGTTGGGCGCGCCGCTGTTGCCGGATTTTGTTCCGACCGCGATGCAAAGCAAGTTGGCGGCGCGGCTTGATGAAAGCGGTCAGCTGCGGGTGCAGCTGCGCGCCGGCGAGTGGGAGCTGCGCTTGCACAGCCGCGCCAAGCAGATGCCGGAAACGCTGAGTCTACCGAGCGAAAACGGGCTGTGGCCGCGTGAACAGATCTGGTCCTGGCAGAGCGCTGAATCCTTGCGTGCGGCGAGCCTCGAAGGCGGTGCACCGATCGATCCGGTGCAGGCCGATGTGCCGGGCGAATGGCATGAACTGCCGGCGCTGCAAGTGCGCGCCGGTGACAGCCTGCGTATCAGCGAGCGCAGCCGTGGCCGTCAGGTCACCGACAATGCCCTGCAACTGCAGCGCGATCTCTGGCTGCGTTTTGATGGCAGCACTTACAGTTTTCGCGATCAGGTAAACGGCTCGCTGCGCCGCGATTGGCGCCTGGACATGGCGGCGCCGTATCAATTGCTGCAGGTCAACGACAACGGTCAGGCGCTGCCGATCAGCAGCGGCAGCAACGAAAATGTGCGCGGTGTCGAACTGCGCACCAGCAATCTGTCCTTGCAAGCCAGTGGCGAATTCACGCGTGACGGCAGCATGGCTGCGACCGGCTGGCAAACCCGGTTTGATAATGCGCAAATCCAGCTGCATCTGCCGCCCGGCTACCGCTTGCTGGCGGCAACAGGCGTCGATCAGGCGCCGGGCAGTTTTATTGAACGCTGGAATCTGCTCGATACCTTCATTCTGGTGCTGACCGCGGTGCTCGTTTACAAACTCTACGGTGTCATCTGGGCCTTGCTGGTGTTGCTGGCGTTCGGTTTTCTGTTTCATGAGCCGGACATGCCGCAGTGGCTGTTGCCGAATGCCGCGCTGGCGCTGCTCGCCTGCCGTTATGCCAGCGGCAAACTCGGCGTCTGGTTGCAACGCTACCGTCTGCTCAGTCTGGCCGCGCTGGTGCTGATCCTGATCCCGTTTGCAGCCGGACAAATCAGCGCGCTGCTGCATCCGCAGCTGGAGTCGCAGGACGGTGGCTACAGTTATCGACATGCGCCAGAGGTTTATGATCAAGCCATGCCGGCCATGGCACCGGCTCCGGTGATGGAAGAAGCCATTGCACGCAAGCAGGCTGAGGCGGAAGTCGATGCGATGCGTTCGCGTGAAATGGAACAGCGTGTTGAAGTCACCGGTTCGCGAATCAGCAAAAGTGATATCTACCAGAGTTACGCCGAAAACACGATCAACCAGTCCGGCAAAGGCATTC
The DNA here is from genome assembly GCA_946480585.1 of uncultured Kangiella sp. Next base: position 2,445 of record CAMLKQ010000024.1, on the reverse strand, counting down.
CGGATTGGCACTGGCACAGCTATCAACTGAGCTGGTCCGGCCCGGTCGATGCCGAGCAAACGCTGTCGATTTGGCTGCTGCCGTACAGCGTGCGCGTGCTGCTGGTGCTGCTGGCCATTGGTATTCTCGCGGCGTTTTTCCTGCGCGTGGTGCGTGAACTGAGCGGCCGTTCGCCGTTGCAACTGGCGCGGCAAAAGCTCGGTCTCGCCAGTGTCATGGCGCCGTGGCTGTTGCTCGGCGTATTGCTTGCTGGCGCGACGGTGTCGCCGGGCGCGCACGCGACCGTGCCTTCGGCCGAGCTGCTCAACGAATTGAAAGCCCGACTGACCACGCCGCCCACCTGCGCGCCGATCTGCGCGGAACTCAGCGCCGCCGAAGTGCGCGCCGAGCGCGATCAGATCACCTTGACGCTCGACGTCAATGCCGTGATCGCGACCGCCATTCCAGTGCCCGGCCGCATCGGTGATTGGCTGCCGACCCAGGTCAGTCGCGACGGTGAGCGCAGTGTCGCCCGTTTGCGCGGCAGCAGTGTCGTGGTTTGGGTGCCGGCTGGTCGTCATCGCTTGCAATTGACGGGCGCCGCACCGGGCAGCGATCGGGTGTCGCTGAACTTCGCGTTGAAGCCGCGTCAGTTGCGCGTCGAACTGGACGGTTGGGAAGCCAGCGGTCTGCAGGGTGATCTGTTGCCGTCCGGCGCGCTGGCGCTGACCCGCGCGGCCAGCAAATCATTGGTTGAACGTTCCGGCGCCGGCGCGAACGGTGTCAATCAACTCAGTGTGCCGCCGTTTGTGCAGGTCGAGCGCACGCTGCAGTTTGCCGATACCTGGCGCGTCGAGACGCAGGTGCGCCGGTTGGCGCCGCGCACCGGCGCGTTCACGGTGGCGTTGCCGTTGCTGCCCGGTGAAGCGGTGCAGGACGATCAGCTCAAGGTTGAAAACGCTGTCGTGCAATTGCATTTCGCCGCGACGGAACAGACGGTGAGTTTCAGCAGCAGTCTGGCGCGCGCTGAAACTCTCACATTGCAGAGCCCGGCTGATGTGCCCTACGTCGAAATCTGGCAGCTGGCACCGGATAACCAATGGCGTTTGCAAACTGAAGGCACGCCGCAAATCGCCAACGAAGACGGTGAAGACTGGTTGCAGACCTACGCGCCGCGCCCCGGCGAGCAATTGACGGTTTCAGTGTCGCGACCAGCGATTGTCAGCGGTGCCACTTTGGCGATCGATCAACTGCAGTTGCAGCACGGTCAGGGTCAGCGCGGTGCCAGCGGTTCGCTGACGCTGCGTTATCGGGCGACGCAAGGCGGTGAGCAGGCAATCCGTTTGCCAGCGGCGCTCGATGTGTTGCAGGTGCAACTCGACGGTCGTGAGCAAGTGGTGCGGCCGCGTGATGGCGTGCTGACGGTGCCGGTGCTGCCGGGTGACCACACGCTGTCGCTGCAGTACCGCGACAGCAGTGAAGCGGCGCTGCATCAGCAATTGCCGGCGATCGCACTCGGGGTGCCGGCGGCGAATCTCAGTTATTCGCTGCAGATGCCGGACAACCGCTGGATTTTGTTCACCGGCGGCCCGACCCTCGGCCCGGCCGTGCTGTACTGGAGCGCGTTGCTGGTGTTCATTGCGCTGGCATTTGTGCTCGCGCGCAGCGGCCTGACCTCAGTGCCGTTCCGGGACTGGTTGCTGCTCGGGCTCGGTTTGTCGACCGTGTCGTGGTGGGTGCTGGCGCTGCTCGTGGTCTGGTTCCTGGTGCTGCGTTGGCGCGAACAGCAACTGACCATGCCGACAGGTGGCATCTTCAACCTGCAACAGTTTGCCCTGATGGCGTTCAGCGTGATCGCCGTGCTGGTGCTGGTTGGCTCGGTGCCGGCCGCGTTGCTGTCGTCACCGGACATGATGCTGACCGGCAACGGTTCGTATGGCAATCAGCTGAACTGGTTTGCCGATTACAGCAGCGATGAGCTGCCGAATGTCAGCGTGATCTCGGTGCCGATGTGGCTCTACAAGGGCGCGATGCTGCTGTGGGCGATCTGGCTCAGCTTTGCGCTGCTGCGCTGGATCAAGCTGGCCTGGCAGGCGGTCAATGTCGGCGGTTTCTGGCAGAGCAAACCGGGCAAGGCCCGGTTGGCCACCGGCGGCGAGCCGGACGCGGTGTCACCGCCGGTGAATGACAATCCGAGCAGTCCGGACAATTCGGGCAAGCCGGCTGCGCCGTGATCGCGATTGCCGTCGCCAACGTAAGCAGAACGGGCCACATTGGCCCGTTCTGCTTTTCTGCTGACCGCACGCGGTTCTCGGTTATTGGTTTTCGGTACGACGGCGACTCTTGATGACGGCACTGCAATTGGTTTGGTTCAAACGTGACTTGCGTGTGCACGATCACGAGCCTCTGGTACGCGCCGCCAGCCAAGGGCCGGTGCACTGCCTGTATGTGATCGAACCGTCGCTG
>CAMLKQ010000023.1 GCA_946480585.1 uncultured Kangiella sp. | reverse complement strand
AGAAAATCGGTGACAGCTTGCTTGATGGCGGCACCGGTCATTCCGAGTGAGCGGATCTGCTGCTCGACCCAGTTACCGACCTTGTCAAACACGCCATGGTTATCGAGTGCCTGAGTCACCAGATTCCCACCCGGAATGAACTCGACAATCGCACGCAGGATATTGGCCGCACTGCGATCAACCCGGCTCATGTTGATGGGGTTGACACCGAGGACAATGGTGAACATCCGATAGCCCGGAATGTTGTGAGCTTTGTCGGCAAAGTAGTCGAGCGCATCACTGATTCCGAGCCGCTGCACCAGCGTTGGAGCGCGCTGGCTGACCGTTGCATCTTCACTGCGCTGGAGCGTGACCTCACTGCGTTGAACGGCACCTACCACCCGCGCCGGCACCGGTGCCGCCGGGGCTTTGGCAGGTGCTTTTACCGACGCGCCTGGTCGCGCTGGCGTACTGGGCGCTTGTGGACTCGACGGTTGCTGTGCAACCGCACCTTGCTGAATGGTGTGCGTCAGTTCATGTGCCAACAGCTCACGGCCATCGCCACTGTCGGGCTGAAATTTGTTGCGGCCAAAAAATATGTGATTGCCGATCGTAAAGGCTTGCGCACTGAGCTGACGATTCAGTTTGGCGGCCTTGTCGCCTGTGTGGACTTTTACGGCGCTGAAATCAGCACGGAAGCGCGGCTCCATGAAGCGACGAACACTGAGCGGCAACTCGCCGCCTGCTGCCATGCTGTTCTGGATTTCCGCGGCCACATTGCTGGCAACATTCGGCTGGCCATCAGCCTTTGGCATCACGATGGCAACCGACCGGGCAACGGTGCTCGGCGTCATCGTCGGTGCGCCGACTACTGGCTTCTTAACGGGGTCTTTGTCTTTCTCTGCCAGCGCCGCCTGCCGTTGCAGTTCTTTTTCGTTCGCGGCGCCGGCTTTGCGTTGCACACGTGGCGCGGTCGCTGACGCTGAATCCTTTTTCTTCTCATCGTCGCTATTGACTTTGGCGCGTTGCAGCACACCACCTTTCTTGCCGGTGGCAAGCTTTTCCTGCTCGACCTCACTGCCTCCCGGCGCTGTCTGCGGCGCGGGCATCCGCATGATCTTGCGCGCCGTGCTATCTGCCTCTTTTTCCGCTGCATCCTGTGGCGATGACACTTTCAGTGCGCTGGCCTGCACGCTCACTGGCGCGCTGACCGCGACCATGCGCGCCACCGGACTGCGACTGACCGTCGGCGCCCGGCTAGGCTGGCTGGTTTTCTGCTTGCTCGCTTGCATGCCAGATTCCGCCGTAGGCGCGGGCTACAAGGCCCGGCCCTCTTTCAAGAGTTCGCGCCGGATTCCCTCCTCCAGATCGTCACGCCGCACGATATTTTCGTTTCGACTCAAACTCATCAGCAACGCATGTCGTACCACGTTCATGATGGTGCCGCCGGACAACTCATAACGCTCGGCCACGCGTGACAGATCGACATCCGCTGCCAGTTGCACCTGCGCCGGAAAGGATTCCTGCCACAAACGCAAGCGCTCTGGTGGCTTCGGCATCGGGAACGCCACCACCGATTGGAAACGACGCAAAAACGCGTCGTCGATGTTGGTCTTCAAGTTGGAGGCCAAGATCACGACACCATGAAATTCCTCGATGCGCTGCAGCAAGAAACTGACTTCCTGATTGGCATACCGATCGTGGGCGTCATCCACCTTGGTGCGTTTACCGAACAAGGCATCGGCCTCATCAAAGAACAGGATCCAGCCGCGGTTCTCAGCCAGATCAAAAACCCGGGCCAGATTCTTCTCGGTCTCGCCAATGTATTTGGAGACAATCAAGCTGAGGTCGATCTTGTAGACATCGCAGCCGCAATGCTTGCCAATCAGACAGGCTGTCAGCGTCTTGCCGGTACCGGGCGGGCCGTGAAATAAGCAGGTGAACCCGGGCCGCAGACGGCTCGCCATACCCCATTGCTGCAGCAAGGTGTCGCTGTATTGCAGCCAGTGCTGAATGGCATCGAGTTGTTCGCGGGTCTGCGCCGGCAACACCAGATCGGGCCAATCCAGAGCGGTTTCGATACGGCGGGCCGGAAATTCCAGACTGAAACCCAGCGCCTTTACCTGCCCGGTCGTCAGCTGTTGCAATGCCTCGCGTGACAGCTGCAATGGCGCGCAATGCGGCGGCTCACCAACGGGTACCGGGCCAAGCTGCAACCATTCGGCTTTACGCAAGATGGCATCGGGCTCGAACAGCGACAGCATCGTGAAGCGTCCGGCCAAATCCTCGCCGGCGAGCAGAAACAGCGCGGTTTCAATGGTCGGAACAAATCCGCCATGGCCGCTGGCCTGCATACCACCAAACTCAGTGAAACCCCGCTGGGTTGCATCGTTCTTGCTGAACAGCACATCGAGCAACTGTGGCCGTAGCACCGGCACCAGTGCCAGCAAGAGCAACAACCGTTCCGGAATGGTCAGGGCAAACTCCCGCAGCCGCTCTGCATAGCGTGATTGACTGACGGACAGATCAGGCGGCTCGACGCTCAGCAACGGATCGTCGAGTTGCTCGGCGGCAAAGTAATGGCTCAGCCGCGCCTGCAAAATTTGCGCGAACCATGCCAGCTCGCGCTCCAGATCGCGGGCATTGTCGGTGGCGAGCGAACTCACCACGCCGTGTGGATAGCGTCGGTCATCCATGGCAGCTTGATCACTCCAATGCCCCAAGGCAGAAAATCGAGTAGCACATCGAACGCCTCACGTTCGATGTGCAGACGCCAGCCATCAGCTTCAGCCCGCAACAAGCCCGGCCGCTGCAGGAACGACAACCGCAGGCCGTTGACCGAGGTTTGCTTCAGCGCGGTCCAGTGCTCGATCACCGCGGCAAGCAAGGCATCAGCCTCTTGCCTATCGGTGTCCGTCAGCAGCCCTTCGGCAACTGGCAATGGCGCATCAACCGCCAAGCCGAGCAGCAGCTTGATGGCACCACACTCGTGCTCGGCAATTGCGTCCACCCCCGTCGCCAGAAAATGCAGCAACACTGCGGCGCGCGGCAGCAGCCACGGAGACAGCTGCTTTTCACCTACCTGCCAGAGTCCGCTGTTGCGGAACAACTGCGGCAGGAACGGATGCAACAAGACCAAACCGGCATGCAGCACCGTGACCGACGGCGCTTCTGTCGTACGCGATGTCAGCGGCAACACCGGCACCGACGTGGCCGCCATGGCGAGCAGTTGTTGGAACGGTGTGGTCAGGTCCGCGTGTCGCGCGGCATTGCCATCATTGCCACTCGCCAACGCAGCCACGACCGCGCTGGCTGAAGCCGGGTCCGTCAATGCCGATTGCCGCACCGGCGTTTGCTGCAACCACTGCGCCAGCAGCGCCAAACGGCCAAGTGAAAGTGGGGCCGCCACAACTTCATTGCCGAGAGTCGCGCCTTCGGTCTGCAACAACGATTCCGGTAAAGGCCACTGTCGTTGCCGGTATTGCCAGACGCGCAGCACGAACAGGCTCAGCCACTGCAGTTGCTGAAATGCGCTTGCACCGGGCAAGGCCATCACACAATCCAGCATCAGCGAAAGTCGCGTTTGCTGTGCCTGATCGGACTCAAGCTCGGTCAACAGCTCCTTCACCTCCGGCTGGCGCCCGGCCGTCGGCAGCGTCTGCAACCAGCGCCAGATCATCAGCAACTGCGCCGGCTCATCCGCCACCGACTGCAATTGTTCACGCAGCAATTGCCGCCACGCCACCGGCGTTGCGGTCAGCGTTTGTTGCCGCCGCTGGCGATCACCGTGCGCCTCTTGCCAACACAGCTGGCCGGTCGACAGGTAATGCCGTAGTGCGGCGAGACGCATCGCGCTGGAGTTGTTGCCGGCTGCTTTTGAACCCGGTTCGGCCACCTCACGCTGCCAGCGTTCATCCCGTAGCGCGTCGGCGAGCGCTTGCGGCAATTGCTCGCGCAGCTGGGCCAGCGAGCTGACTTTCAAATGCAATTGCAGGCGCGGCAGATGCCAGGACTGCGTCGGCTCATCGAATGCATCAAAAACTGTCGCCATCGCCGCCAGCAACTCCTGCTGAGCGTCATCGCGCAGCGACTGGCGCCAACGCATCGCCTCGGCGTGGTCGCCAGCGCGCACTTGCCAGCGTTGGCGATGGATGCGATGCAGACTGACCATAACCGTCAACGCCTGAACTTGCCGAGCATGCCACCAAGCGCCGGATTGCTGCTACCGACATCCTGCTGCAACTGACCAATGCCGGTATTGAACTTGTCGATAGCGCCGGGTGATTTCAGATTGTTGGCATTGGTCTGCACTTTCAGCAATGCCTGGTAACCGTCGCCGCCCTTGTTGATGTCGAGATTGCCGTCAGCGACATAACGAGTGGTGTCCTCCAGCTTGTTGGCAAATTCCAGCTCAACCTTGCCCAGCTCCTCTTCCACCTTGGCGCGCTCACGCTCTGGCAGCGAAGCGTCCAGCAATTGCTCACGCAGCAAATCGATCTGTTTGCGCTGCAACTCGGTTTCCTGCAGCTTGTAATTGAGGTAGGCGTCTTTGACCTTGATCTCGTCAATGCCGGCGATCTTGGTCCGATCCAGATTGCCGAAGACATCACCCATCGTATTGATGGTGTCCTTGAAGACATCGAAGTAGCCGGTATGCCGCGTCAGCTTCTCGTTCCAGTTCGGTTCGATATCAACCTTGAACCAGTCCTTGACGACCTTGGTGCTCGGCGGCAGCAGCTTGATACCGCCGGTTATCACCCAATCTGGCCGGATCGGCGGTCGCGGCAATACCGGTTCATCAACGTCATCATCGTCTTCGTCTTCGACCCGGTAAGGCAGCATGAAATCGGCCACGACGTTACCGCTGCTGTCATAGACCAGAATGAACGTGCCGCCACGCAATACACCTGCGGCATGCTCAAGACCGGGATGCAAGCGGCTGAACTGGGAGAACAGCACTCGCTCCTGGGCTTTCTCGTCCTTCTTGATGATGAGCTGATCCAGCCAGTCGACCCACAGCATGTGGCTGCTGCCGCTGATGAGGCCATCAAACGGCGTTGTGAATTCGGTCTTCACCACTTTGCCCAGGTCGTATTTGAATTCACCGGCTACTGTCAGCGTGTCACGCATATCGCTTTTCCACGAGGCATCTTGCTGGTAGCTCGTGTAAGGCTGTTGCAGCTTGGCTTTTAACCCAGTGGCGCGCTCCTTGAGCACGCCTTGCTTGGTTGCCGCGGTTGCTTTCAGCGTGCGGCCTTCATCGCTGTTCGGATCATCGACTACAAAACGCTGGTCGACGGCAGAATCCACTTCCGCCTTGAACTTGTCGCCAAAACTGAGCGCGTCATCGAGCTGTAATGCCAGATCCTGGCGAAGCAGATAGCTGAACCGGTGCAGATCGGTGTAACGGAATTTGGGTTTGATCAGCAAATCGCGGCGCTGGCTGCTGAGCATGACCGCCTGCACGCTGATCGGCAGATTGCGACTGCGGATCAGGCTTTCCAGCTGCGGCTGGACATCCCGCACCGGCCGACCGAGATAGCCTTCGATCCGAAACAGCGGATAGGGACCGAGATGCGCCGCCAGCGGATTGGCCGCGGCACCGCGCGCGCCAGCGGCGACGGCGTGGTAACCATAGTTGGTGGCCCAGCGCTCGCTGTCGCTGAGTCGGTGGTTCCATTGCATGAACAGCTCGCGGGCCCGCTCGCTGCGGTAGTAGTACGGCACCGCCCGCTGCTCCAACGCCACATCATCGTACCGGCTCGGGGTGATGCGCAGGTCACTGCTGCCCGGAATGCTGAAGTTGTCGATCAAGGTGTCGAGCTTGCTCACCAGGAACAACGCATGCTGCCAATGGCTGCGGCCCTGACCGGTCGCCGGTGAAGGATAGTAACCGGTGCGACGCGCGCTACCCGGCTCACCGGTCTGGATATCACCGAGCAACAAATGCTTGGCAAACGCCAGAATATCCGGGCAGCAGAGGCTGTTGTCACCAAACAGCACTTCCAACAATTCGTTCCAGGTCTCGGCGACATCCTTCAGAAAATCGTAGTAGTACTGAATACCGAGCGTGCGGCTGGCGAACTCGGTGTTCAGGGCGTTCAAGCGGCTCAGCCAGGCCGGCGTCGGATCAGCGGGGTAACGCGCCTGGACAAAATGGCGGGCTGCCGCGTAGAAACCGGCAAACGCCTCCTGCAGACGACCGTGCAGCGTATTGCAGGCGCTGCGATACGCGGCCGCCAGTTGCGCGGTGGTGGTGATACCGGCGCCGATCACCGGCCGATCAATCATGACCTCTGCAAGTGACCTCGCTGTGCCATCGAGTGTGCTCAAACTTTCCTGCAGCCGGCTGACATCACTGCGCCGAATCAGCAGCAGTTTGCCGCTGTGAATGGAATCCTTGCCCAGGTTGTCGCAATCGGTGCCAGTGCAGATGTCCTCGTCCTTGACATAGCTCTCCATCAGGAAGACGGCCACCATATTGGTCAGTGTCTGTCCGGTTTCGCTGTTGAACTGGCTGAGCGATACCGCCTGCGGGTCACTGCTGCCGACCCGCAACAGTTCGTAAACCGGCAACATCGTCTCGTTGTCGTAGAACGGCGGATACACCGGCGCGCTTTCATCATATGGCTTGAATTGATCAAAGCGGCTATCTTCGCCGAGGAACAGGATGTCGCCGTCAGTGCTGACGCCAACCCCCTTGCTGACGGCGATGACATTGCCTTGCAGCTGCACCCGCAGGCCGCAGACGATACCGACACCGAGCAGGAACACCCGACTCAGCCGATCCTGATCTTCGAGAAACTGGCTGACACTGTTCAGCTGATCATGCGTCAGCACCTGATCTTTCTCGAACACGCTGTAGCCGGTTGCAATCGCTTCCAGACTGCGGACGAGCTGTAACATGACGGCGTCTCCTTTCCCTTGTGTCTGGCCGAGCCGCACCCACGCGCGGCAATCGGCGCGCGCATTCAATCATCCAGTTCCGGCATGCTGCCCAGCGCTGTCCGGCCCAAGATGAACTTGTTGGGCCGGTTGGCTTCGTCACCGCACTGATGCAGCCGCTCCGTTGGGTAGACATTCTTCAGCTGATACAGCTGGCTGACAAAGGCACTCAATTCGGCCTCACGGTCGCCAGTTCCGACACCGGCCTGCCATTCCAGCCAGCTGCGATACAGGCTCTCAAACGCCGCCATGTCTTCGCGACTGATCCAGCAGATTTTTGCCAGCAGATGGGCCGGCACTTCCTGCCGTATGACTTGTTCGGCGTAACGACGGAAATCCATGTCGGCGAAACGGCCGGCGTAGGCCGGCAAAATGATGTGCAGTCGCCAGGAGTACGGGTCGTCATCGGCACAGTCGCCGCAGTTGGGGTCGACACAGATCGGCAGGAACGGATCTTCCGGCGGATTGCCGGGCGGCTTGGGTCGCAGCAGGATGTTTTCGATGAGATACATCCCCTCTTCGCTGTAATGCTGTTGCAAGTACAGCATCAACTCATCGATGGCCGCATTCATCAGTTGTTCGGTTTCGAAGTACTCGATCCGGCGCGCAATCACCTCACCGGTGTCATCAACGATATTGAAATAGTGTTTGCCATCGACCGATTGCTTGCGCTCATAGCCCAGTGGCGATTGGGCAAACTCGATGGCACGCTGCATCTCGGCGCGCGCATCGGCCTGCGTGACGTACTTGGTGCTGCTGCTCAGCACAATCTTGTGGGTAACGCGGTGCCGTACCCGGAACCGGAATTCGTTGTCTGGCGTTTCGTCCAGCTCGGCGTAGATGTCGTACGGCACTTCGCTCAGGTTGCGGCGCTGGTGATTGCGGATACCGAGCAGCCGGGCCAGGCGCTTTTCCAGACCGGAAACATTGTCGGTATTCCAGATGGCTTCATCGCTACCCAGCGAATAGTTGTAGGCCAGCGCCCGATCGGCGCTGATCGCGGGATACGCCTGCAGAAACGCACACTTGTCCGGCACCAGCAGCTCCGGCGCCAGCGAAAACTGGCCATACATCACAGCCGCATAGTCATGAAACTGCTCGGCGAAGCGGCTGATCAGGTGATCGAGAAAGCGATGGCGCCGGCTGATTTGCGCAGCGGGGTCATCGGCGTGCTGCGAGATCAGCGCGACCGGGTCGGCGCCGCCGTACAAGGCACTGAGCGCTGCACTTGGCTGCACCGCCTGGTAGAAATAGCTGCGCAGTACTGTCGCATCCATTGAGAACAGGTCGCGCAGCTTGGCCAGTTGCATCAGGTAATCGGCCATGACCTGATCAAAGAACAGCAGGTATGCGCGCAGTTGTTGAACCTGAGCCAAGCGCGCCGGGCTGGCCTCGCTGCCAAGGCCCTCTTCGCCGAGACCATAGATCGCCGGAAATTCCTGCTGGAAACTGCGGTACTCCGCCGGCTGGCGGAAGCGACCGAGCGGAATGGGCAGGTCTTCGTCGGTCACTGTTTCCAGCCGCAAGCGTTCAGCGTCCTGCAGTTGCTGCAGGCGGGTCGCAACCTGGGCCGGTGCGGCGGTCATCGGCATATGCCGCTTGTAGCAGACCAGCCGAGAACCCACCGTATCCAGCAGCGCTTTTTTGCCCGCTGTGACCGGCAGCAACCACTTGTTATCGACCGTTGTCGCCCCTACCGCATTGATCACGATGTCGCGGACCGCGATGACGCCGTCAATGTCCATGATGAGGCCAATGACATCGGACAAGCGGATCTCGGTTCGCAGCTCGGCTTTGGCGAGCTCGTCGTCCGGAATGAAGCCGCAATGCAAGCGTGGGCCGCAGAAAATTTCTTCAGCCGTATAGTGGCTGCCATCCGCTTTCGTCCGCGCCAACATCTCGGCCAGACTGTAGTTGTATACCGGCGGCGCCAGATAGTTCTGCACGGCGAACAGCACCGCCGCATGTACCGCAACAACATCAGCGTCCGGCTTCAAATCCAGTTCGGCGCACAGCCGGAACGACTCGCTGTCGACAAAGCCTATGTCGACGAAGTCTTCGGCGAGGCCCCGGTTAGCGTGCAACGTGGCGCTGACCTGTTCCAGCAAAGCTGCCCGCTCGGCCACGGTGTTCTGGTCATCCATCGCATCGATCAGCACGTCATACAGTCCATGCACGGCCACCGAGCGAATACCGACCTCACCGCTATCCTGATGCTGCAAATGGCCTTCAAGGGTATTGGCGTAATAGGTCAGCGCATGCGGCCGTAGCCAGGCATTCTTGACGCCCGGCAAGTCAATTAAGAGCTTGCGATAGTCGGCCGCAGTCAACGGGCGATTCGGCAAAATCTGGCGGGCCGTGAAAAACTGGCTCGCCATGTTGGCGGCGTTGTCGGTCGGGCTTGCCAGCAGATCGGCCATCGGAAACTGGGTGCGATACGCCAAATCGGTCAGCGCATAGCTCAGCAATTCCAGAATCGTGATGCCCGGATCGTGCAGGTTGTAATCGGTCCAGACCCGACGCGACAACGCTTGCACATATTTGAGCCCCAGCGCGTACAAACCCGGCTGATGCAAGCCGACGTCCGTCGGTGGCGTTTTGCTGATGGTCAGTTGGCTCAGCATTGTTTGCACTCACACCAGCTCAACAATGCCGTGACCGGCATCGGACACCAGAATGCTGTCAGGCGTATCCGGCGTCACATCATTGCGGTCCGGCAGGTTGGCTTGTTCATACCAAGCGCCCGCACTGCTCCAGCTGTACAACTTGAAGTCCTGCAGGTAGTCGACGTAAGGCTCGGCCTCGACCCGGTCCAGCAATACCGATTTGTAAATGCGGCCACCGAACTGCAGCGATTGGCCGCTACCGAACGCCCACGGTGACAGCTCGGTGATCAGCATCTGTTCCAACTGGTTTCGATAGAAATTGAACTCGTAGCCGGCATGAAAGCGCACGGCAAAATCCAGCCGCAGTTTTTGATAGCGAGGATTGCGCACCTGGATCTGCACCTGCATGGCACTGTGCTGGGTCAGAAAGGCTTGAATCTCGCTGAGCGTGTTGGCATCGACCTTGGGTTGCAAGGGATCGCGACCATTGCGCTGTCGCAGATCCGGCACAACAATCACCAGCAGATGGCCCGGTGCCAGAAAATTGTCCGGCGTGGCGTGGGCGATGCATTTGACCCGGTAGACGCTCGGAAAGCGCTCCAGCACCAAGCGCTCGTAATCCCAGACCGTGATCGCACGTTGCTTGTGTCGCAAGCGCTCAGCGGCGCGCTGGTGCAAGGCATCTGCAGACTCGGCGGCGCGGCCACCAAACGAGGCATACGGCTGGACAATGGATTTAATGCCGGCGAGTGGCGTTTTCAGTTTGCTGATCTGCTTGGCCGGCAAGGCGTGTAACAAATGGTTGGGGTCATTGCCCTGATCAACAAAGGCCGCCTCGACCGCATTGCAGGCAACCTGCAGCAGTTCGGACACGGCCGCTACGTGTTGCGGCACGCTGGCGCGCAACCAGATCCGATCACTGGCGAGCCAACTGTTGTTCCGGGTTGCCTCGCGGGGCAACACCAGTTTGACGATGCCGCTGGTCAGCAAGCCGTTGCTGCTGTCCTGCATCCGTTCACTGTCGGCAAACGGCTTCCAGTAATTGTCGCAAAGCACTTGCCATTGCACCGTCTGGCGGGGCAACTCAGGGTCGGCGCTGCCCTCCGCCACCTGCAGCAACACGCTCAGGCTATCGCCGGCGTCCGCGTCGGCGATACCAATCAGGCATTCGCCCTCATCCGGAAACGACGGCACCAAGCTGACCGCTTTGTCGCTGACATACGCCAGCTGTTCGCGCTGGTAACGATGCTCACGCCGCACACCAAAGCATCCGACATGAAAGAACTGCACATCCGGGTGGGCAAAGCTCGCCAAACTGTTGCTGTTGATGGCCACCGCATCGGTGCTGGCCTGATAGGCGAGCTTCAAGTACTGCAGCATCGGCGAATAGGGCTCGTTGAGCACATCCTTGTCACCGCTGGCATATGCTTCTTCGATCGTGCGTTTGCGGTACTGCGCGTGCAGAAAATCCCGCTCCAGCGCCAACACCAGGGCGCCGGGCTGAGGCGCCGGTGGCGTCGCGGTATAGGACTGCAAGGGACTGTTCAGGTAAATGGCGTACTGCAATTGCTGCTGGCTCCAGACCGCACCGGTCGTCGCCAACGCGTAGATTTGATAACCGGTGGAGGGACTGCTGGTTACGGCTTCACTGCCGGGCTGAAACCGGATCTGGGTCTCGGTGCGGCCATCGGCGCCAAACAACCGCACACCATCCTGATGCACATGCCAGTGGCCGCCGTCATGAAACGACACACCGCAGGTAAAACTGCTGTTGTCGATGGTGCCAGCGTTGTAGTGCTGGTAGTGGCTGGCAAACTGCCCGGGTGCCGCTTTCCATTGCAGGATAAGCTTCAGTTCGGTGAGTTTTTTGCTGAACGCCTCGGGGCAGCCAATCGTGAAACGCGAGCCGGTCACCGGTTGCGGACCGAACGGCAAGAACGCTTTTTTCGGATCGAGTTTGCCGGCGTCGCTGTCAAGCGCGAGCGTGCTGACCGCATCGACCTTGACCTTGAGCTGCACCTGTTGCAGCACCAGTGCAGCGCAATCCTCATAACCAAATTGCGCGGTGCCGGGTTTGAGCAGCAGCTGCAGCACCGGTGCTGTTGCCGCAAACGCGCCGCTGTGTACAGCGCTGTCGTAATCGACGATGGCGGGCTCGGTGGCCGGAATCGTGACCTGCACGCGCAGCACCGCGCCACTGACAATGCTGGCGGTGTACGGCAGTGGCCCCAACCAGCGCTTGTCTGCGCTCAGGTACAGCTCAAATGCCGCCGACAATACGGCGCTGGTCGGTGTCGGTTGCGCCATGCCAGACAAGGTCAACAAGAGCTCAATCTGGCGCTCGCCTTCGGCCAGTCGCAACACCGGTGAGGCGATGGCAAAGCCGATCTTCGCGGCCGGCAAATTGGCATGACCAAATGCCGGCCACTTTGGCTCAGCCTCCGGCAACTCGGCACCGAAACCGTCGGCGGAATTGGCGATGGCGGCAAAGCGAATGCTGCCGCGCAGGGCATCATCGCGGTAAACGCTGTGCAGCGCGACGACTTGGCTGCGGTTGATCACGGTATCTGCCACGGCCCGATACAAGCGTTCGATACCGATGGCATCTTTACCGGCAGAAAAAACCGCATTGCCGTCGACCACTATGGGTGCCGTGTTTTTCTTCAGCTCAAGCAGCAGATGAACCCGATCCGGCTGCGCCGCCTTGGCGACAAAACGCAGCACATCCCGGTAGTAGAACGCGAGATGGCGGGCGGTGGTGTCGTTCAGCAAGGCCTGTGGTTGCTGGTAGAGCTTCAGGAAACTGAGCAGCAAGCCGAGGTGCGGTGGCGCATCACCCTGATCACCGTCCAGCCAACGCTGTATGGTGGCGAGGTCCTGGGCGAAAAAGTTCTGCCACGTGCCCGCAGGTATCAGCGGATCATCCTGAAAGAAACGGATATGCGGCGCGAGCTTTTGCAGGAAACGATACAAATCGGCCGGGCTGCGCTCATCGGCCACGACAAACTGCGCCGCCAACTCGGGCGGCAGCCGTTCATTCTGGCTCTGGCCGGCAGCAAAAATTTGCCGGTCGATCAAATCTTGCTCAGCCATGACGGTGTCGTTGTCCTTTGCATGGTCATGTTTGCCAGCTTGCCGGTGCCGATGGGGCACCTCGTCCTTGCGGCCAACGACACAATGGCCCGCCAAACCCAATACGTTCTTTCTGTTCCGTTACCCAATCGACTGCCTTGCCATCACACGCATTCCGGCTCGCAGGCCGGCAGCCCCCATCACACCGCCGGCGGTTCTGGTAGTTTCACTTCACTGCCATCGCTGATGAAAAACGGATAGACCAGGTTGTAACGCGAGTTGGTGGCACGAACCCGGTACTCGAGCAGAATGCTGATGCGGCCTTCGTACTGCCGGCTGGTATCCAGCGCCAGATTCTCAACCGCGATCCGCGGCTCGTACACCAGGATATTGGTCCGGATGTTGTCCTTGACGAAGGTCGTCATGGTCGTGCTCATCGGTTCAAACAGCAGCTCGCGCAGATTCAAGCCGTACTTCGGATTCAGGAACCGCTCACCACGCAAAGTACCAAACAGGATCTGCAGGCTGGCGGCAATGTCTTCCTCATCGGCAGTCATCGCGACGCAGCCACTGACCTGATCAAAGCGCGGCGGGAAACTCCAGCCGGTGCCGAGAAAGGATTGGTATTGCAGTTCGGTCGACACAGCCATCACCCTCTCAACCAATCATCACGGTTGGCGCGCCCACTATCGCCATCGCGCCACAGATGCAGGTGTCGGTGGTACGCAGCGCCGGCTTGCCGCCAATCAACACAGTTGCACTGCCGGCCGGAAACGGGCTAACGGTCGGCTGATGGGCATTGGGCGGCAGCGAACACACATGCATGTCACCGAGTACCGCCGCCGGCATACCGGCAATCAATACCGTCGGCATGCCGGGACCAATCACAGTACCGCCATGGGTGGTGACATCGCCTACGCGAACCGCTGCCGGCATATCCGCCTCCTCCTGCGTCAACAATCCTGTGTTGCTGCGATCAAACGCAGCGTTCAATCGCGGCGATCAAACGCCACGCACACCTCACCGGCATTTGCCGGCCGCTACCCGTCTGCACAACACGCTCAATTCAGCTGCAAGATGCCACCCTTGATGGTGGTGGTGGCGGCGCTCGACAGCTCCGCGCTGACCGCGCCTTCCAGTTTCAATTCCGTGCCGCCTTTGGCCGAAAAGCCGGTGCCGGACTCGAACTTGCACTCGGTCGCCGCTTTCAACTCAATGGCCTTGATACTCTCAATCTTGATGCCGTCCTTGCTGAGCTCAATCTTGTTGCCGTGTTGGTCGGTCAGGCTGACCGTCTGCTTGTCCTCATCCAGTGCGAGGACATTGCCGGCTGGCGTCTCGAGTTGGAGCACTTTTTTCTCGTCATTGAAGGACAGCAACAATTTTTCCCGGCTTTGAATGCATTTCTCGTGGTTGGCATCACTGCCTTCCAGCGGCGCGGGATGGGCACTGCTATGCAGCATGCCGAGCAGGATGGCTTGGCGCGGGTCTTCTTCAAGAAAACCCAGCACCACTTCATCGCCAATTTCCGGTCGGAAGAAAAAGCCACGCTCGCTGCCAGCATCGAGATTGGCCACGCGCGCCCAGATGCCGTCCTGATCGGTATCAACCAGCGGCAGTCGCACCCGGACCCGATGCTCCCCTTCCGGATCCTCATTGCTGACCACGATGCCAATCTGCAGCCCCTTGGCGACCGGCAACAGCGCCGCTGCCGGTATCGCTGAAACGGCTTTTTGTTCAGCAAAGGCGTGCTGCAAATTGCCGAACTGGATATGCGTTTTCCAGCCCTGAACCAAATCAAAATCGTGGCGAACACCGGTGACAAAGACATCGCCATTGAAGCG
>CAMLKQ010000022.1 GCA_946480585.1 uncultured Kangiella sp. | reverse complement strand
GATGGCGCCATCGATCTCAGCTCATGGCTGAGCCGCATCGGCGTCCAGCGCGAACCCGAGCAGATGAAACAGCTCGAAGTCGCGCTCGATCTGATCATCGAACAGCATTGGGATAGCCAGACCGAGCTCGGGTTTTCCTGTTTCGAGGAAGGCCTGGTAATGGCCGAGATCCTGGCCGGGCTCAACATGGATACCCAGACGCTGGTTGCGGCGCTGATTTATCCGAGCCTGCAATCCGGCGATCTGAAACTGGAAACGGTCGAGGAGAAACTCGGCAAGGCGGTTGCCAAGCTGGCGCGTGGCGCGCTGCGCATGGATGCCATCCGCAGCCTGCAGTCGAGCAAGGCGGGAAGCACGTTGTCGGCAACGCAGGGCGACAACCTGCGCAAAATGCTGATCGCGATGGTCGACGATACCCGCATCGTCCTGTTGAAGCTCGCCGAGCGCATATACCTGCTGCGGGCGGTCAAGGACAAGGACGAGTCAACTCAGCGATTGGTCGCGGAAGAAACCCGCGATGTCTTTGCGCCACTGGCCAACCGTTTGGGTATTGGCCAGCTGAAGTGGGAATTGGAAGACTTGGCTTTCCGTTATTTGCAGCCGGCGCAGTACAAGGGCATTGCCAGCCAGTTGCATGAAAAGCGGCTGCAGCGCGAGCAGTACATCAAGAACGTGATCAACCTCATCAAGGCTGAGCTCGACAAGAGTGGCATCAACGGTGAGGTCAGCGGCCGGGTCAAACACATCTATTCGATCTGGCGCAAGATGGAGCGCAAAGGCGTTGGCTTCGACGAGATTTACGATGTGCGCGCGGTGCGGGTGCTGGTGCCGGAAATCCGCGATTGCTACGCCACGCTCGGCATCATCCATTCGCTGTGGCAGCACATCCCGAAAGAGTTTGATGATTACATCGCGACACCGAAAGAAAACGGCTATCGCTCGCTGCACACCGCCGTGATCGGTCCGGAAGGCAAGGCGCTCGAAGTGCAGATCCGCACTTATTCCATGCATCAGGAATCCGAGCTCGGCGTTGCCGCGCACTGGCGCTACAAGGAAGGCGCAGCCGGTGCCGATGCCGGTCACGAAGGCAAGATCGCCTGGCTGCGGCAACTGGTCGAGTGGCAGGAAGAAGTCGCCGATTCCAACGCCTTGCTGGAAGAGTTCCGGCACGAAGTGGTCGAGGACCGGGTGTATGTGTTCACCCCGGACGGCTCGATTGTCGATCTGCCGACCGGCTCAACGCCGATCGATTTTGCCTATCACGTGCACACCTCGGTGGGCCACCGTTGCCGCGGCGCCAAGGTCAACGGCCGCATCGTGCCGCTGACTTATCAGCTGCAAACTGGCGAGCAGGTGCAGATCCTGACCGCGAAGGAAGGCGTGCCGTCACGCGACTGGCTGAATCCGCATTTGGGTTACGTCAATTCGCACCGGGCGCGGCTGAAAATCCAGACCTTTTTCCGCCAACAGAACCGCGAACAGAACATTGCCGAAGGCCGTGAACTGTTCGACAAGGAAGTGGCGCGACACGGTCTTAGCAAAGTCGATTTGTTGCCGCTTGCCGAGCGCTTCAACCTGCATTCGGTCGATGATTTGTACGGCAACATCGGTGCTGGTGAAATCGGGCTGGTGCAGGCAGTCAATGCCTTGCTGGCCTTGCACATGCCGCAGCCGGAGGCAAGTGCCGAAGTCAAACCGGTGGTGCGCGCGCCGAGTGATCGCGAAGCGACCGGCGCCATTTCGGTGCAGGGCGTTGGCAACCTGATGACGCATTCGGCAGGTTGCTGCAGGCCGGTGCCGGGTGATGCCATTTTGGGCTACATCACGCAGGGCCGCGGCATTGCCATTCACCGTGCCGATTGCGCGCACATGCAGCGGGCACTGGAAGACCGGCACGAGCGCGTCGTGGATGTGCAGTGGCAGAGCGATGGCTCGGCACTGTATCCGGTGGATTTGGCGATCGAAGCCAACGACCGCCAAGGTTTGCTGCGCGATGTGACCTCGCTGGTGGCGAACGAGAAGATCAACGTGATCGGTCTCAATACCCAGGTCAACAAGCGCAGCGGCATCACCAGCATCGCCTTGCAAGTGGAGGTGCGTGATGCCGCCAGCCTGGCGCGGCTGGTGTCGCAGATTGCCAAACTGCCGAGCGTGCTGACCGTGCGCCGACGCAGCGAGTGAGGCTTGGTTTTGACAGACCATTACGATCGATTCGGCAAACAAAGTCTGGATTTGAGGGAGAGGCAGCGGTGAGCAAGACGGCGCAGGCGATGGAGCAGTTGCTGACGTTGATGGCGACGCTACGTGATCCGCTCAAGGGCTGTCCGTGGGATCGCGACCAAACGTTCGCCACCATCGTGCCGCATACGCTCGAAGAGGCATACGAAGTCGCCGACGCGATCACCCGGGAAGATTTTGTCGAGCTCAAGAGCGAGCTCGGCGACCTGCTGTTTCAGGTAGTGTTTTATGCCCAGATGGCAAAGGAGCAAGGCTTGTTCGACTTTGCTGACATCGCACAAGCCATGTCGGACAAACTGATCCGCCGGCATCCGCATGTGTTCGGTGAAGGCGAATACGTGTCGCATGCCGAGTTGCACCGGCAGTGGGAAGCGCGCAAGGCCGAGGAGCGCGCTGCCAAATCTGGCGCTATCCAACCCGGTGTCGGCGAACCGAGCTTGCTCGACGATGTGCCGCTGGCGCTGCCGGCGCTGTCACGCGCGCAAAAAATCCAGAAACGGGCCGCCAGTGGTGGTTTCGACTGGCCGCATGCCGACGCGGTGACCGCCAAGCTGCACGAGGAAATTGACGAGCTCGCCGCTGCCCGACGCAGCGGCGATGCCGACGCCATCGAGGATGAGCTGGGCGACGTGCTGTTCACCTGCGTCAACCTGGCCCGGCATCTGCACCTGAACAGCGAAGCGGCGCTGCGCCGGGCGACCGACAAATTCAGCCAGCGGTTCCGGCAAGTCGAAAATCTGGCGCGTCAAAAAGGCCTGCAACTGCAGGCGCTCGACGAGGCGGCATTGGATGCACTCTGGCACGAAGCCAAGGCGCTGGCGCCGACGCCACGAGACTCGACTTCTTTAGAACCGAGTTCGTCAAAATAGACCAGGCGGCAACTTCTTGCCGCTCATTTTCCCGTCAAATCCATCCGCGCAGTCGCGCGACGTTCCCTTCAAGCCCGCCGTTTTGCGGCCGATACCTGCATGCCAATAAATTTTGGCGAATGGTCTGTTGCCGTCCTCCGGTCCGGCACGGCCAACTACACTTGTTGCAGGTAAAAGTACGAAGCGTGGGAGCGCGGTCATGCAGTTCCGCTCAGTCGAGAAAAAGTTGTTGTGGCTTAACGGCGCCGGGTTGGTGTCTGCGCTGGCGATCATGGTGTTGGCGGGCTTGTATGCTGCGCAGCGAGGGCAACAGCTGGTTCAGGAGCAAACCGGTTCGCTCAGCCAGCGCGCTGCTGAAACTGAGCTGACGCTCGCCGCAGCCAATGCCGGTCGCAAGATGGTCTCGGGCATGGAAGCTGCGTACACCTATATTCGGGCCAGCGCGGTGCTTGCTGCATCGTTGAGCGAGGATGTCAGACGCAATTTGATCGAACCGGCGGCAGGTCGCGAATACCTGACCCGCGCCAGCGAGCAATTGTTGCGCAATTTGCCGGATGCACTCGGTGTCTATGTCGGTTTTGAGGCCAATGCCTTCGATGGCCGTGACAGCAGTTACCGCAATCGGCTGGATCTCGGCAGTAATGAGCAAGGCCGGATGGGCATCTATTGGGCACACGGCAGTTCGGATCAGTTGGTGGCGGAAGCACTGGCCGAAGATGACATCGGTGATGCGACAGTCGGTGACAACGGGGTTGCCAGCAACGCGTGGTATACCTGCCCGTTCGCGCAGAAGCGCGGCTGCTTCATCGAACCCTATATCGACGATGTCGCTGGCGTACCGACGCTGATGAGCACGGCGGTGGTGCCGATACTGCGCAATGGCGCTGTTATCGGTGTGGCCGGTGTTGATTTCCCGTTGGCGACGCTGCGTGGCACGGCCGAGCAGGTCAATCAATCGCTGTATGGCGGTGCGGGTGAAACGCTGTTGATCTCGGCTGCAGGTATCGTGGTGGCTGATAGCGTTTCGACCGATCGCATTGGCAAACCGCTGAGCGCGCTGACCGAGTCGTGGGCATCCGATGTCAGTCAGCGCCTGGGCCGTGGCGAGACCGATATCCGTTTTGATCAGGGTGATATGGTCGAAGCGCTGGTGCCGGTGCCGCTGATGGACGGCAACAGCCAATGGACGGTTCTGATTCGTGTGCCACACGCGGAAGTGATGGCGGCGGCAGCGACGTTGAATCAGGAATTGGCGTCAGCCAATGCACAATCGACGCTGCTGCAATTATTGATCGCACTGGTGGTTGCCGTTGCGGCACTGGCTTTCGTTGCGATCACGGCCCGGGCACTCGCCAAACCCATCAAGGAAGTGACGACAACGCTGCAGGAAATCGCCAAAGGCGGTGGCGATTTGACCCAGCGTCTGCCGGTCAGCGGCGAAGACGAGATCGGTCAGCTGGCAGCGGCGTTCAATGAATTCCTGTCGCGCTTGCAGCAGATGATGCAGGCAGTGGCCCAGTGCTCCAGCGAAGTCAGCAAGGCGGCGGGTGTCACCGCCAAACTGTCGGACGATACCTCAAGCGAAATCGCTGCCCAGCAAACCGACATCGACATGGTCGCCACGGCAGTGACCGAAATGTCGAGTGCGATTCAGGAAGTGGCCGGCGGCGCCCACAAGGCCGCGACGGCGGCCGATTCGGCCAGCAACGAGGCGCGCGGCGGTCAGAAAGAGGTCAACAACACCATCAGCGCAATTCAGGCGTTGGCGCAGGACGTTCAGTCGGCGGCGCAGGTGATTAAGCAGCTGGCGGACGACAGCGCCCGCATCGGCAACATCCTCGACGTCATTCGCGGCATTGCCGAGCAAACCAATTTGCTGGCGCTGAACGCAGCCATCGAGGCGGCACGGGCCGGCGAGCAGGGCCGCGGTTTTGCTGTGGTCGCTGACGAAGTGCGCAACCTCGCCCAGCGCACCCACACTTCGACCCAGGAAATCCAGCAGATGATCGGCGCGATTCAGACCAGCACCGAACGGGCGGTCGCGGCGATGACCACCAGTCGCAGCCGCGCCGAGGATGCAGTCGGTCAGGCCGAACGGGCCGGCAGTTCGCTCGATACCATCACCGGCGCAGTCACCACCATCAGCGACATGAACACCCAGATTGCCGCCGCGGTCGAGCAGCAGACCAAGGTCACCGAGGAGCTGACCCGCAACATCACGTCAATACGTGATGTCGCCGAAATGCTTGCGCACGGCGCGCGCGACAATGCAGGTACCGGCAATCAGCTGAAGGAACTGGCAAGTCGGCTGCAGCAACTGGTCGGTCAATTCCGGCTTTGAGCAGTCAGGAAATGACAACGGGCGCCGATCGGCGCCCGTTGTCATTGTGGTGGGGAGGCAATCAAAAGCTGTGGCTGTACTCCAAAAACACTTCCCGGCCGATTGCGTTGTACTGGCCTCGGTAGAAGTACGGCCAGGCATCCTGCGTGTCATCAATGCGTGGCTCGGTATTGCGCAGGTTGTTGACGATCAGCGCAATACGATCGGTCTCGGTGGCTTGCCACGCCGTTGACAGGTTGTAGATCGTCCATGGCGACAGACGATCGTTCGAGGCGTAGTTGGCGATGGAACCGACCCGGCTGGCGAACAGCGTTGTGCTCCAGTCGCCGATGGCCCAGGTCACCGAGCCGCGAACCCGACTGCGCGCTTCACCATTGAGGAATTTGTTGTCGCGGTAATCCTTGTCGATGGGATCTTCCTTGTATTCCTGCAGGTGGGTTTCCAGCACATGGGTCCAGTTCAGGCTAAAGGCAAAATCACCAAAACCGGTTTCACGCCAATCGTATTTGAGCTGGGCATCAATACCTTTCTGCCGTTGCAGGCCGGTGTTGATCGGATCCTGACGGACTTCCTGCACTTGATTGGCAATCGGTGAGCTGTCATCCGGCCAGCGTTCGATTCGGCTGAATGCATCAAGGCACTCGGCGGAGCCGGCATCAACCGGATTGCCGCTGCGATCGGTACCGATCCGGCAGGCAGCTTCCACCGCCAGCAGATTGGTCAAGCTCAAGTCGTTGACGATGCCTTTCAGCTCGATGTCGTAGTAATCCAGATTGATGGCGAGATTGTCCGTGATATTCCACGCCATGCCGATGGTGTACGACTCACCTTCCTCTTCTTCCAGCTCCGGATTGCCGGCGCGGGTGCCGAACACGGTATAGGTTTCACCACACTCGCCAAGCGGCACATCCGGTTCGTTCTGACGGCACAGGTATTCATCAATGATGCCGACAAAGAAGCCGCTTTCATCGCTGAAAATGTAGTGCATGTCAGGCGCACGGAAGCTGGTGGCAAATTTGGCGCGCAGCAGCAAGCTGTCAGTTGGCCGGTATTCAAGCCCGAGGCCATAAGTCACGGCGTCGTCGACCGCCGTGATGTCGTCGTATTTGTCGTATCGAACCGACGGCGCCAGATTCACCTGTTCGGCCAGCGGCACGCTCAATTCGATACCGAGTGCAGTGCGCTCGCGATCGCCGCCGCCGCCGGTGCCGGTCAGCCCCCACCAGCCCTGGCCTTCGGTGTTGAAGGTGCGGTCATCCAATTTGATGTCATAGCGCTGTTCACCCCATTCGAACACGGTCGCGAACTGGACCGATCCGGCCGGCATTTCGAATAGGTCGCCAGTCAAATTGACGGTGACCGTGGTGGCTTCCGAATCGGCGTCATTGGTGGCTTCGCCCATCAGTGCTGCCGATTGCGCCCGGGTCAGCGGGTTGTAGAAGCGATCGAGATCCACTTCGTAGATCGGGAAGCCAAACAGTTCGCCCTGTTGTTCGCCAAGGAAGTAGGCATTGATGGCTTCCTCCTTGAACCGGTTCTCGCGACTGGCAAAATCGGCGCGGTTATGGCTGAGGCCGACATCGAGTTCCATGCCGTTGCTGAAACTGGTGCGCAGACCCACCGCGATATCAATCGCTTCTTCTTCGAAATTCTGGGTTTGCTCGCCGGTTTCACTCGGTTGGAAAATCCGCTGCAGCGTGATGAAGTCGTCAAAGTTCGGATCGTAGTAGTAGCCGCCGTTGACGCTGCCCCACCAGAGCCGGAAGTTGCTGTGTTTGGACTCGCTTTTCCACAGGTAGGAGCTGGCGTAGAACTCGCTGCTGGTGCCAAACGGCAGCGTGAAGTTGGCATAAAGGGTGTGCCACTCACGGTCGCCGCGCAGCGACTCATCACCGGCACCATCACGCCCGCAGTAGTAACCGCGCCCGGGCCGGAATGCGTATTCCATGTCAGAGAAACGGTCGCAGACGGCCTCACCTGGATCGATGTATTCCACCAGGGTTCCGCTCAGGATCAGCAATTCGCGATCCAGAATTGCCGGCCCGGTCAGCGTCGGGTTGTCGCTGCGGCTGTCGGTGTAATCGCGGTCCTTGCCGAAGATCGGATCGCGCTGGAAGTATTCGTAGGCGACGGTCAGGTTGCCGTTGCCAATGGCGGTACCGCCGACGACCTGCAGCTTTTTCGACTCGCCGCCACCGTCACTGGTGTCGCCGAACCGGACGGTTGCATTGAGCCCGTCGAAGTCTTTGCGGGTGATGATATTGACGACCCCGGCGACGGCATCGGAGCCGTAAATGGACGAGGCGCCTCCGGACAAAATCTCGATGCGATCCACCATCGCGGCCGGAATTTGCGCCAGATTGAAGAAATTGCTCTGACCGTTATACGGCTGCGGGTAGTCGGCGACCCGACGGCCATTCAGCAAATACAGCGTCAAGCCGGGACCGAAACCGCGCAAGTTCAGGGTTTCAGCATTTGGCGTAAACGAATTGGCGTACTGCTCACCTTGCACTGCACCGGTGGCTTGTGACAGCGAGCGCAGCGCGTCAAATACCGTATTGAAGCCTTCCTTGTTCATGTCATCAGCCGTGATCGTGACGACCGGGCTGGGCCCTTCCAGATCGGTGCGCTTGATGCGGGAGCCGGTGACAACGATGCGCTCTTCATCGCCCGCGGTGTCGGTGCTGGTGGCTTCCTGCGCGCTGAGGCTGCTGTGGCCTATTGCAGCCAGCAGGCTGGCGCTCAGTATGCTGAAAGTTCGAGCTGCTGATCTTTTGAATCGATGTGATTCCGGTTGTCCGGCGGACAAGCTGTGGCTGGCGGTCATGATCTCTCTCCAGAGTTGTGCTGTTGTGGTTGGCTTGTTCGCAATCTCGGCCAACTTCGGAATCACAGTCACATCAAGCGCCAGTCACAGCAATGGAGCATCTCTCTCGCGGAGATGTAATTTGCATTGTCCGATTTTGTTTCCGTCCGGTAAGAAAATATTTGTGCACAGCGTGACTGTGAACTTTTCACAAAAGGAAAAAACATGGCGGACGGGGTGGTGGAAAAAGAAAACGGCGGAGCGGGGCAGATCAGGGCGCGGCCTTGCCCAGGGAGAGCGGCAAGTCAGCATGGTTTCAGATGGCAAGCGCGAGCGCGGCCATCGTGGTTGCTCCGCCGTTTGACCGAAGTGCGTGGTGATGGAGTGTTGTCAAAGGTCAATCAAGCGATGCCAACTATTACCGGTTGGCGGTCGGAAAAGTGCCACAAACGATCACCAGTTTCGATGTAATTTTTCTGCTGTCGGCATCCAATGGCGAGACGGATGCGGCGGTTGATTCACACATTGCAAAACTTTTTCCAGGGAGGTTGCGTCGTGTTTGTCAAAATGCCGATCACAAGCGAATCGATGTCGATGCGACCGGGCGAATTGGCGACGCGCCAGTCACGGCCGAACGGGAGAGAACAGGGGATGTTGGCCATGCGATTGGAATGCCGTTGCTGGCAACTCGGCGATTGCCGGATTGATGAAGCGCGCCAGCGCATCGATCGGGCCGGACGATCGCAGCCGGTACGGCTCAAGCTGCTGGCGGTGCTGGTGTGCTTGATCGAGCGTTACCCGAGCCCGGTGTCGCCGGATGAACTGCTTGCCGAGGTATGGGGGGAGTACGAGACGGTCGGACGGCAGGGGGTTGCCAATGCCATCTGGGCGCTGCGCCGCCTGCTCGGCGATGACACCGGGGTTCCGCAATTTATCGAAACCATCCCGCGGCGCGGTTACCGCCTGTTGATGCCGGCCCGCCTGCTTGGCCCGCAAAAGCCCATGCCTGAACAGGCATCTGCCTGAAAATTCAATGATTTAGCGCGATGGCCCGGAGTTTTGGTTTGCCGCCAGCCGGGCCGGTTTGCTAGAATTTGCCCCCGTCCTGAGCCTGCTCCCGCAGGCTTCCCCTATTCTTCCTATTCACATTCGACTGCGAGCGGCCTGCAGCCATGACGCGTTTTATTTTTGTGACGGGCGGCGTCGTGTCGTCCTTGGGTAAAGGTATTGCCTCGGCGAGCCTTGCCGCCATCCTCGAAGCCCGTGGCCTGAAAGTCACGATGCTGAAGCTGGATCCTTATATCAACGTCGATCCGGGCACCATGAGCCCGTTCCAGCACGGCGAAGTCTATGTGACCGACGACGGCGCCGAGACCGACCTGGACCTCGGCCACTACGAGCGATTCATCCGCACCCGGCTGTCGCGCAAGAACAGCTGCACCACCGGCAAAATCTACGCCGAAGTGCTGCGCCGCGAGCGCCGTGGCGATTACTTGGGCGCGACCGTTCAGGTCATTCCGCACATCACCGATGCCATCAAGCAGCAGGTTCTGGCCGCGGGCGAAGGCTACGACGTGCTGATCACCGAAATTGGTGGCACCGTTGGCGACATCGAGTCGCTGCCGTTCCTCGAAGCGATTCGCCAGCTGGGTTACGAGCTTGGCCGCGAACGCGCCGCGTTCATGCACCTGACCCTGCTGCCGTATATTGCGACGGCCGGTGAGCTGAAAACCAAACCGACCCAGCATTCGGTCAAGGAGCTGCGCTCGCTTGGTATCCAGCCGGACATTCTGATCTGCCGCTCCGATCGGACGCTGCCGGCGTCCGAGCGCGGCAAGATTGCGCTGTTCACCAATGTCGATGAGCGCGCGGTCATTTCGCTGAAAGACGTCGACAGCATTTACCGCATCCCGGCGGTGCTGCACGCACAGGGTTTGGATGAGCTGATCGTCCAGCGCTTCAAGCTCGAGGCCAAACCGGCGGATCTTGGCGAATGGGAAAAAGTGCTGTACGCACAGGCCAATCCGAAAGGTGAAGTCACCATCGCCTTTGTCGGCAAGTACGTGCACCTGACCGAAGCCTACAAATCGCTGACCGAAGCGCTGAAACACGCCGGCCTGCATGCCCGCACCACCGTCAACATCCAATACATCGACTCGGAAGAAGTCGATCGCAATGGCACCGACATCCTGAAAGGCGCTGACGCGATTCTGGTGCCGGGTGGTTTCGGTGAGCGCGGTATCGAAGGCAAGATCAAGTCGGCGCAGTATGCCCGCGAAAACAAGATCCCTTACCTCGGTATCTGCCTCGGCATGCAGGTGGCGGTCATTGAATACGCTCGCCATGTCGCCAATTTGCCGGGTGCACATTCGACCGAGTTCAACAAGGAATCGCCGTATCCGGTGGTGGCAATGATCACCGAATGGCGCGACGCCGATGGTTCGGTGCAGCAGCGCACGGAAGGCAGCGACCTCGGTGGCTCAATGCGACTCGGCGCGCAGAAATGCTGGCTGGAGCCGGGCACCTTGGCGCGCGAAGTCTACGGCAGCGACTCGGTCATGGAGCGCCACCGTCACCGTTACGAAGTGAACAACAATTTGTTGCCGAAACTGGAAGCCGCCGGTCTCAAAATCAGCGGTCGTTCGGAAGACAAGAGCCTGGTCGAGATGATCGAGTTGCCGAACCATCCCTGGTTCCTGGCCTGTCAGGCGCACCCGGAATTCACCTCGACGCCGCGTGACGGCCATCCGCTGTTCACGGCATTTGTGAATGCTGCCGTGTCGCACCGCGACAGCGTCAAGAAATAACGGCCCGGAGCAGAGCTGCAGATGAGCCAGAAAATCGTTCAGGTTGGCAACATCCGGATCGGTAACGAACTGCCGTTCGTGCTGTTCGGCGGCATGAATGTGCTGGAGTCGCGCGATCTGGCGCTGCAGGTCTGCGAGGCCTACGTCAACGCGACCCAGAAGCTCGGCATTCCGTATGTGTTCAAGGCCAGCTTCGACAAGGCCAATCGCTCGTCAGTCAACTCCTATCGCGGTCCGGGTCTGGACGAAGGCCTGAAGATTTTTCAGGAAATCAAACAGACCTTTGGCGTGCCGGTGATTACCGACGTGCACGAGCCGCATCAAGCTGCGCCGGTTGCCGAAGTCGCTGACATTATTCAATTGCCGGCGTTTTTGTCGCGCCAGACCGATCTGGTTGTGGCGATGGCGAAAACCGGCGCGGTCATCAACATCAAGAAAGCGCAGTTTCTCGCCCCGCAGGAAATGCGCCACATCCTCAAAAAATGCGTGGAAGCCGGCAACGATCAGCTGATTCTGTGCGAGCGCGGATCGAGCTTTGGCTACAACAACCTCGTCGTCGACATGCTCGGCTTCGGCATCATGAAGCAGTTTCAGTACCCGGTCTTCTTCGACGTGACCCATGCGCTGCAAATGCCGGGCGGTCTCGCTGAAGCGGCGGGCGGCCGTCGCGCGCAAGTATCGGAGCTGGCCCGTGCCGGTATGGCGACCGGACTCGCCGGTTTGTTCCTCGAAGCGCATCCGGATCCGGACAACGCCAAGTGCGACGGTCCGTGCGCGCTGCGCCTGAACAAGCTTGAGCAGTTCCTGAGTCAGGTGAAGGCGATTGACGATTTGGTCAAGTCGTTCCCGCCGATCGAGACCGCGTAACGTTTTTATCGTTTTACTGCATTTTGTTTTGATTGCTTTTCCAAAAGGACCCGTCATGGCAACCATCAAGCACATCATTGGCCGCGAAGTCATGGATTCGCGCGGCAACCCGACCGTTGAAGCCGAAGTGATTCTGGACAATGGCATCCGTGCCATGGCCTGCTCGCCGAGCGGTGCTTCGACCGGTTCGCGCGAAGCACTGGAACTGCGCGACGGTGACAAGAGCCGTTACCTCGGCAAGGGTGTGCTGAAAGCCGTCGGCCACGTCAATAACGAGCTGCGCACGGCGCTGCTCGGCAAGGACGTGACCCAACAGGCCGCCATCGACGAATTGATGATCAAGCTCGATGGCACCGAGAACAAAGCCAAGTTCGGCGCCAACGCCATTCTGGCGGTGTCGCTGGCGGTGGCCAAAGCCGCTGCCCAAAGCAAAGGTCAGGGCCTGTATCAGTACCTGAACAAAACCGGTGAATTCATCATGCCGGTGCCGATGATGAACATCATCAACGGCGGTGCTCATGCCGACAACAACGTCGATGTGCAAGAATTCATGATTCTGCCGGTTGGTGCGCCGACCTTCGCTGAAGCGCTGCGTTATGGCGCCGAAGTGTTCCATGCGCTGAAAGCGGTGTTGAAAGCGCGCAAGCTGAACACGGCGGTTGGTGACGAAGGCGGCTTCGCCCCGGATCTGAAATCGAACGAAGAAGCGATGCAGTGCATCGCCACTGCGATCGAGAAAGCCGGCTTCAAGATGGGCAAGGACATTTACCTTGGCCTCGACGTTGCCAGCTCGGAATTCTACAAAGAGGGTTACTACCACCTCGAAGGCGAAGGCAAGTCGTTCAGCTCGGCTGAATTCGCTGACTTTCTGGCCGGCTGGTGCAAGCAGTATCCGATCATCAGCATCGAAGACGGCATGGACGAGAGCGACTGGGGCGGCTGGAAGCAGCTGACCGACAAACTCGGCAAGGACATCCAGCTGGTCGGTGACGATCTGTTCGTCACCAACACCAAGATCCTGAAAGAGGGCATCGACAAAGGCATCGCCAACTCGATCCTGATCAAGGTCAACCAGATCGGCACGCTGACCGAAACCATCGCGGCGATCGACATGGCGCACAAGGCCGGTTACACCGCGGTGTCGTCGCACCGTTCGGGCGAAACCGAAGACGTCACCATTGCCGATCTGGCAGTCGCGACTGGTTGCGGCCAGATCAAGACCGGTTCGCTGTGCCGTTCCGACCGCATCGCCAAGTACAACCAGCTGCTGCGCATCGAGGCCGAGCTCGGCAGCAAGGCGATTTACGCCGGCAAGCGCGCGTTCCCGCGCCTGAAGTAATCCGGTTCAGACCGAAAACAGAAAAGCCCGCACCTGCGGGCTTTTCTGTCGTTAGATGGCAGAGCGTGTGACGGCAGCATGGCAAAAAACGCATTGAATCTTTCCATCCCTTCACTTTCGCGTCAGCAGCTCGTTGCCGGTTGGCCGATCTGGCTGTGGTTGGCATTGACCGCGCTGCTGCTGTGTTGGCCATCGCTCAACGACACGCTGCGCTACGAACGCGATGCCGTGTCGCACGGAGAATGGTGGCGGCTAATCAGCGCGAATCTGGTGCATGGCAATGGCTGGCATTGGTTGCTCAACGCTGCCAGCGCCAGTTTCCAGTTCTGGTTGTTTCAGGGCCTTGGCAGTCGGCGCTGGTGGTGGGCGGTGGGCTACATTTGCCTGCCGGCCAATGTGCTCGGCATGCATGTGTTTTCGCCTGGCGTCAGCTGGTATGTCGGCATGTCGGGAGCGCTGTACGGTACGGCTGTATTCGGCGGTTTGCTGCTGCTTGCCAATCGTGAATGGCTGGTCGGCGGTGTGCTCAGCGCGTATTTGCTTGGCCGCATCCTCTATGAACAAGCCGGCGCGTCGACCGCCGAACTGGCGCAGCTCATCACCATTCCGGTCGCTGTCGATGCCCATCTGTGGGGGCTTGTTTCCGGGTACCTGCTGGCGTTGTGTTGGTGGCTGATGCAGTCACGTCGCTGAGCTGGCTGCCGCCCATTGGGTATGGTGTTAGTGTGGTCTTGGTGTGGCTTTCGTGCCGGCGTGGGGCGGTAGGCAAAGCCCGCGCCTTTCTGCGATACTTCAGCCGCCGCGACCGCGGTGAACCGACCCGGATGTCTGTGATGAAGGCTTTGGCGATTGTCTTTCTGCTGGTGTGTTGCGCATTACAGGCGCGCCTGTGGCACGGCCCGGGCAGTCTGGCGGAGTGGCATGCCTTGCAGGAGCAGATCGTCCGCCAGCAGGCCGAAAATGATCGGCTGCGTGATCGCAATGCCCTGTTGAAGATGGATGTCGAAGATCTGAAATCCGGTCTCGACGGCATCGAAGAGCGGGCACGTCACGAACTCGGTCTGGTCAAGAAAGGCGAAGTGTTCTACCGCATCGTCAAGGATAGTTGAGCCTGTGTCTGGTGCGTCGTTGTCGACAGCCCCACGTGCCTGGGCTGTTATCCCGGCTGCCGGTTCCGGTAGCCGCCTCGGGGCCGACCGGCCCAAGCAGTATCTCGAACTCTCAGGCCAGAGCGTGCTCTGGCACACGGTGCAGCAGTTCTTGTCTGATGGCCGTTTTGCCGGCGTGATGTTGGCGTT
>CAMLKQ010000021.1 GCA_946480585.1 uncultured Kangiella sp. | reverse complement strand
AGCCGACAGTTTGCCGTCGGCACAATCCTGCAAGGCTTCGAGAAAGCCGCGATCGGCCGCCGTCGGTTCGTTACCGGCGCGCACTTCGTCAAACATGCTGTTGACGACGTCGAGCACCTGCAGCACCAGATCCATGATCTGGGCATCGGCACGCAGCTCCTGATTGCGCAGCTTGTCGAAAATGTTTTCGCCGAGATGGCAAACTTCGACCAGCGCGTTCAGCTTCAGGAAGCCAGCGCCACCCTTGACGGTGTGAAAGCCACGAAAAATGGCGTTGAGCAAAGGCAAATCATCAGGGCTGCGTTCGAGCTTGACCAATTGCTCGGACAGCAGCTCGAGGATTTCGCCTGCCTCAACCAGAAAGTCCTGGAGAATTTCCTCATCAGCATCAAGGGCCATGCTTGTTCGCCTTTAGAAGCCCAAACTGGATAACAGGGCATCGACATCGTCCTGCCCATGCACAACATCCTGACGCGTCTTGTCGACCACCGGGCCTTCGACGCCAGAAGCCGGTTTCACCGGTTCGTCCTTGGCGGCACTGAACTCGTTCATGTTGCCAAACATTTTGACCAGCTCGACCAGACTGCTTTCGACATCCTGGACCAGGTTGATAACCCGGCGAATGACCTGGCCGGTCAGATCCTGATAATCCTGCGCCAGAATGATGTCATTCAACGTGTGATTGACATCGCCCAGCTGCTTTTCGGTGCGCTCAAAATGCGCGACCAGATCATCGCAGAGAATCCGGAACTCACCCGGCTGCATTTCCTTGCGCAGCAATCGTTGCATCTTGCCGCGAAACTCACTGGCTTGATGGTTGAGGTCCGACACCATCGGCAGCACTCGCTCAAGACCGTCCATGGTCTTGTTGGCGGCCTGTTCGGTCATGGTGATAACGTAATTCAACCGCTGCCGCGCATCC
This sequence comes from uncultured Kangiella sp., assembly GCA_946480585.1. The sequence goes on along the minus strand of CAMLKQ010000021.1, from coordinate 13,675 downwards.
GGAATGTCATGGGCAGCAAACGCGCTGATTTTGTTGTCGAGCTGAAAGCTGATCAGCGCTTCATGCAGCTGTCGCGTCAGCTTGCCGATTTCCGAAAACAGCGTGACATCGCGTTCGCCCCGCATGGTGTCGAGCAACGCTTTGGCATCATCGTCTTTGCCGGATTCAAGCAATGCCACCAGTTCTTTTGCCTGTCCTAACACAGTCTGACTCCATTGCTTATCCGTTCCGGTATCCATGCCAACCCTCCCGGGGCTCAGCCGATCCGCTCAAAAATCTTGTTGATTTTTTCTTCCAGCGTCTGCGCCGTGAAAGGTTTGACGATGTAGCCGTTGACACCTGATTGCGCCGCTTCGACGATCTGCTCGCGCTTCGCTTCTGCCGTCACCATCAGCACCGGTAAGGTGTTCAGGTTCGGATCGGCGCGCACGGTTTTGAGCAGATCAATGCCCTGCATGCCGGGCATGTTCCAGTCCGTGATCAGGAAGTCAAAGTTGCCGTTTTGCAGCATCGGCAATGCCGTTGCGCCATCGTCTGCCTCCTGGGTATTGGTGAAACCCAAATCCCGCAGCAGGTTCTTGATGATGCGTCTCATGGTCGAAAAGTCATCGACGATGAGGATCTTCATGTTCTTGTCCAAAGCCATTGTCCGCCCTCAAAAACAAAAATTACTTGGATCTCAATGCCAATCGCGCAGTCGGCCGCGCAACCGGGCCATGGCCTGGTTGCTGATCTGGCAGACGCGCGACTCACTGACCCCCAAAACCGCCCCGATTTCCTTCAGGTTCATTTCCTCGTCGTAGTATAGCGCGAGTACCAGTCTTTCCCGCTCGGGTAGCTGGCTGATCGCCTCGGCGAGCGCCTGACGGAATCCGGCATCATGGACGCCGGCCTCGGGCCCCGGAACATGGCCACCTTCCTGCTGCGCCAACACATCGTCGGTCAGACCGACGTCATCAAAACCATAGACGCCGCCGGTGCTGCTGTCGGCCAGCATGGCCTGAAAATCATTCAGGCTGATGCCCATCTCGGCGGCAATTTCACTGTCACGGGCGTCACGACCCAAGCGCTGTTCGACTGCCTTGGTCGCTTCGGCAATACGCCGGCCGTTGCGGTGCACGGAACGCGGCAACCAGTCGTTGCGGCGGACTTCGTCCAGCATGGCGCCGCGGATCCGGATGCCGACAAAGGTTTCAAAGCTGGCGCCCTTGCTGAAGTCGTATTTGCGGGCAGCATCGAGCAGACCGATCATGCCGGCCTGCATCAGATCATCAAGCTGGACATTGGCGGGCAAGCGGGCGAGCAAATGGTGGGCAATGCGCTTGACCAGTGGGGTGTACTGGGTCAGCAACTGCTCAGGACTCTGCTCTGTCTGATACATGACCGCGGCGTACATCAGTTACCTGTTTCTTGCAACGCGACGGTGTCGGACATCTGCACCAGTCGCTCCATGAAAAATTCGATATGGCCACCGGGCACGCGTGGCACCGGCCAGGCCTCCACTTTCCGCACCACTTGCCGATAGGCCAGCGCGGCGGGCGAACGTGGAAACGCATCCACCACCGGCCTTTGTTTGCGGATGGCCTTGCGGACATTTTCATCAAACGGAATGGCGCCGACGTAATCGAGTGTGACATCGAGATACTTGTCGGTGACCCGGGTCAGCTTGGCGTACAGATCGCGCCCTTCCTGCGGGCTGCGCACCATGTTGGCCAGCAGCCGGAACCGGCTCATCTTGTGGTCGCGGTTGAGGATCTTCATCAGCGCGTAGGCATCGGTCAGCGAGGTCGGTTCGTCACAGACCACGAACAGCACTTCCTGCGAAGCCTGGGTGAAACTGATCACGGTGTCGGAGATGCCGGCGGCGGTGTCGATCAATAAGTAATCGATCTGCTGGCCAATCTGGCTGAACGCACGAATGAGCCCGGCATGTTCGGCCGGACTCAGCTGGGCCATGGCCTGGGTGCCGCTGGAGGCCGGCACAATCTTGATGCCACCGGGGCCGTCGAGCAGGATGTCCGGAATGTCACATTCGCCGCTGATGACATGGGACAGGTTGCGGTCGGCATGCAGGCCAAGCATCACGTCGATGTTGGCGAGGCCGAGGTCGGCGTCCAGCACCATGACGGCATGGCCTTGCTCGGCCAGAGCCACGGCCAGATTGACCGTGACGCTGGTCTTGCCTACCCCGCCTTTGCCGCCGGTAACCGAAATCACCTTGACCGGCCGTGCCTGTGTCATCCGCCGTAACCCCGAGGCCTGATCCAGGCCCTGTGAGAAATCAAATCCCAGCATGTGCAGACGCCTTGCGTGTATGCGCCGGCAACTCCTGCGCAAGCAGCCATTCGTCCGGGCTTTCGCGGAACTGCTCCGCCAGTTTCAACGCCCGGTCCACCAACTGTGCGCCGCGCAGCGAGCGCAAATCTTCCGGTACCCGCTGGCCATCACAGCTCGCCATCAACGGCAGCCGGCTGTCGAGCAGCACCGACAAGACCGCCCCGAGCGAGGTCGTTTCATCCAGTTTAGTCAAGATTGCGCCATGCACACGGCGCTGGCCGAACTGCTTGATGCTTTCCTGCAAAATGGCCCGCTGCGAGGTGGCCGACAGCACCAGCAGCTGCTTGATCGGGTAACGGCTGCTGGCCAGCGCTGCCAGCTGACCGGCCAGCCGGGTGTCGCGCTGGCTCATGCCGGCGGTGTCGATCAGGATCAGCCGGCGGTCGACAAAACTGTCCAGCGCGTCCTGTAGCGAGCTCGCGTTATCGGCGGTGCGGATGGCGCAGCCAATCAAGCGGGCATAAGTTGCCAGCTGATCATGGCCGGCGATCCGGTAACTGTCGGTGCTGATCAGCGCGATGCTGCCCGGGCCATGGCGCAATGCAAAGCGGGCCGCCAGCTTGGCGATGGTGGTGGTCTTGCCGACCCCGGTGGCACCGACAAAGGCATAGATGCCGCCGTTGTCGAGCATGGCGTCGTCGCCGTTGACGATATCGCGGGTAATGTTGGCGAGCGCCGTTGCCAAGGCCTGCTCGACATCGCGGCCTTCGGCACCGGCGTAATGGTCACGCAGCCGCGGCGACAGCTCCAGCAGGGCCAGCCGTTTGGTCAGCATCGCCCGCAGCGGCTGGCGCTGTTTCAGCTCGCGCCAAGCCAGCCCCTGCAACTGTTCCTGCATCAGGCCGCGCAGCTGGCGCACCTCCTCCTTCAAATCCTGCAAACCGGGACCGGCCCAGTTCGACTGCAGGCTTTGCCGCTCGTACGGATCCACACCGGTCTGGTGTGACGCACGCTCGCTGGTATCGGCATCCGTTGCACGGGCAAAGATCGAGGCATCTGCCGACGCCGCCTCGGCAAACCGGCGCGACTCTGGCGCCGAGGTCGCCGCTGATTTTGTCGCCGGTTTTGCTGCCGATTTTGATGCAGATGCCGCCGGGCGATTGCCGAGTGCGGCGCGGGCAATCAAATCGTCGGCGATAGCATCAAACCCCGCGCCTTTCGGGTTCTTGCCCGCTGCGGACGACGTGGCCGCCGGACGACGCGCGCCAACCGACGAACGTTCACTGTCCCGATCAAAACCTGCGTCCTGCGCACTGGCAGAGCGCCATGCCTCGCGCGGATTCACGCGCTCCGGTTCGCGCGTTGTTGCTCGGGCTTCAGCGCCGAGCTCGTCATCTCGGCTACTGCGACTGGCGGGCGCCGCCAGCACCGACGGGTCGTAATCAATCGCCGCCAACAGCTCGACGCCGCCACCGATTTGCCGGCTCGACAGAATCGCGGCATCCGGACCGAGTTCGCGGCTGACATCGGCCAGCGCGCTGCGCATGTCCTTGGCAAAGAAGCGACGAATTTGCATGGTGCTTTACTCCCGTTCAGGCAGGATCGCCTGCCTTGCCGAGCGCCGGTCAACCGACCGTCGCAACGATTTTCACTTGTTTGTTTTCCGGAATTTCCTGATACGACAGCACGTGCATACCGGGGCTGACAAAGCGGGCAAAACGCGCCAGCGTTGGCCGCAGTCCCGGCGAAGTCAACAATACCGACGGCTGCCCCGCCATTTCCTGACGCTGACCGGCATCGAGCAAGGAGCGTTGCAGGCGCTCGGCCAGCCCCGGCTCGATCGCGCCTTCGTCGCCTGCCACTTGCAGCGATTTTTGCAGCAATTGCTCCAGCGACGGCTCCAGCGTGATCACCGGCAACTCCGGCGCCAAGCCGTTGATGTTCTGGACGATCAAACGCGCCAGCGCAACCCGGCAGGCCGCCGTCAGCGCGATCGTGTCCTGGGTCCGCGCGCTGTGTTCGATCAGGGTTTCGGCGATGGTGCGCAGATCGCGGATGGGCACCTGTTCGCGCAGCAGGTTTTGCAGGACACGCACGACGATCGACAGCGGCAGCGCCTGCGGCGTCAGCTGCTCGACCAGTTTCGGTGCCGATTTCGCCAGCTGCTTCAACAACTGCTCGACCTCTTCGTGGCCGAGCAATTCCGCCGAATGGGTTTGCAGAATCTGCGACAGGTGCGTGGCCACCACGGTGGACGCATCGACCACGGTGTAACCCAATGCCTGGGCATGTTCGCGGGTATTGCGATCGATCCAGACGGCCGGCAAACCAAACGCCGGGTCTTTGGTGGTTGCGCCCTGCAGTTCGCCGAACACCTGGCCCGGATTGATGGCCAGTTCACGGTCGACAAAGATGTCGGCTTCGCCAATGTTCACACCCATCAGCGTGATGCGATAACCGCTGGGAGACAGATCGAGGTTGTCGCGGATGTGCACCGGCGGCACCAGAAAACCGAGATCCTGCGACAGCTTTTTGCGCACGCCCTTGATGCGCGCCATCAGCTTGCCATCCTGGGCCTTGTCGACCAGCGGAATCAGCCGATAACCGACTTCGAGTCCGATCGGATCAACTTGCGCCACATCGTCCCAGCCGAGCTCTTTCAGTTCAGCCGGTTGCGCTACCGGCGCCGGCTGCGCTGCTGCAACTTTCTGCAGCAACTGGGCTTGCGCCTGCTTCTTCTTCAGCATCCGGGCAAGGGCGATGCAGACACCACCGAGTGACAGGAATGCCAGATGCGGCATGCCCGGTACAAGGCCCATGGTGACCAACACATAGCCGGTGATTTCCAGTGCCCGCGGCTCGCGGAACATCTGCGACATCATTTGCCCTGCCATGTCCTGACTGCTGTTCTGCCGGGTCACCATGATGGCAGCAGAAGTCGACAGCAACAGCGCCGGGATCTGCGCGACCAAACCGTCACCGATGGTCAGCAAGGCGTAATAGCGGGCGGCATCAGCCATCGGCAAATCATGCTGCAGTGTGCCAATGGCAATGCCACCCAGCAGGTTGATGAACAGCACCAGAATGCCGGCGATGGCATCGCCACGGACAAACTTCGAGGCACCGTCCATCGAACCATAGAAATCCGCTTCCTGCGACACTTCCGCCCGCCGGGTTCTGGCTTCGTCCTGATTGATGAGACCGGCATTCAGATCGGCATCGATGGCCATCTGCTTGCCCGGCATCGCGTCCAAGGTAAACCGCGCGCTGACTTCGGAAATCCGGCCGGCACCCTTGGTGATGACGACGAAGTTGATGATGACGAAGATCGCGAAGACGACAATACCCACCGCGTAATTGCCGCCGACCAGCACCGAACCAAACGATTCAATGACCGCGCCGGCAGCGCCCGGGCCGTTGTGACCTTCCATCAGCACGACCCGGGTCGAGCCGACGTTGAGCGCCAGCCGCATCAGGGTTGCCACCAGCAGCACGGTCGGAAACGCCGCAAAATCGAGTGGCCGCAGCACATACACGGCGACGAACATTACGATCAGGGAAATCGCAATGTTGAACGAGAACAGCACGTCCAGCGCCAGCGGAGGCAACGGCAAGGTCATCATCGCGAGGATGAGCAGCACCACCGCCGGCGTGCCGATGCCCGCCAGGTTTATACGCCGGACGCTTGGAACAACTGCAGCGTCAGCCATGGTCCACTCTCCTCAAAACGACGCCCCGCAACGGTGTGACGGCATCAGTACCGGTACTCGTCCGGAATCGGATAATCCCGCGGCGGCGGCCGGTTGTAGGCGGCGCCAAACTGACGCAGCGAGAACACATACGCCAGCACTTGCGCGACCGCGAGGTACAAGCCTTCCGGGATTTCCCGATCCAGTTCCGTGGTGTGATACAAAGCCCGTGCCAACGGCGGTGCCTCGAAGATTTGCACACCATTGGCCTTGGCGATCTGGCGGATTTGCAGGGCGATGAAGTCGACGCCTTTGGCGAGCACCACCGGCGCGCCCGGCTTGTTCGGGTCGTATTTGAGTGCGACCGCAAAGTGTTCCGGGTTGGTGATAACCACGTCGGCCTGCGGCACTTTCTGCATCATTCGCCGCTGGGCCAGCTCGCGCTGCAGGCGACGGATGCGGCCCTTGACCTCCGGCTTGCCCTCCATCTCCTTGTATTCTTCCCGCACTTCCTGCTTGCTCATCTTGAGCTGACGCTTGAAGTTCCAGAGCTGAAACGGCAGATCGATGGCGACGATGATCAGCAAGGACAGCGACACCAGCAGGAAGGTAAACGCCAGCAGATCGAGCGCATGCGTCAAGGTTTCGCGCACACCGCCACGGCCAAGCGTCAAAAACTCGTCGGTGTAGTGCTGCAGGATCAGCGCAACGACCAGCCCCAGCACAATGAATTTGCCGGCCGCCTTGACCAGCTCGATCAGCGCCTGCACGCCGAACATCCGGCCCAACCCTTTCGCCGGCGACAGCCGATCAAATTTCGGCTGCAAGGCTTCGGCAGAAAAGCTGAGGCCACCAACGGCGATTGACGAAGCAAGCCCCAAAACCCACAACAGCAACAGAATCGGCATCGACGCCAACAGCGCCATCAATGCCGCTTCACCGAATGCCGCCACCATTCGGCTTGGCGTATCAATGCCCTCACCGGCTTGGGTGAACACACCACGCGTCAACTGCTCCATTTCCATCGCCAGATCGCCGCCGAGCAACCAAACGCCAGCAGCGCCGCCAATGGTGATTGCAGCGGTGACCAGTTCGCGCGAGCGTACGACCTGACCTTTCTTGCGCGCTTCCTCGCGCCTTCGGGGTGTGGCCTCTTCTGTGCGTTCGCCGGTGTCGTTTTCGGCCATCTGTCACCTCAACCGAATCAACACGACGTGCCGATCAGGGCGCAGGCAAATTCGCGCGCCTGACCGAACTCACGCTCGAAGTGACGCAGCAAATCGCCACTGAGCAGCCAGAGCAAAATGAAACCGACCACCATCGTGGCCGGAAAACCAATCACAAACAGGTTGAGCTGGGGCGCCGCACGGGTCAGCACGCCAAACGCCAGGTTCAGCATCAGCAGCGCCAGCACCGCCGCCAGCGACACCAGCAAGCCGCCGGCAAACAGCCAGCTGCCCCACTCCGCCACGGCGAGAAAATCGATGCGCGCCAGACTGTCGGTTGCGACCGGCACGGTATGAAAGCTTTTGACGACCAACTCGATGAACAGCAGATGACCATCAAAGGCGAGAAAAAGCAGCGTTGCGATGATAAGAAACGCTTGGCTGATCAACGGCACCGAGGCGCCATTCATCGGATCCACCAGCGAGCCAAAACCCAAACCGGTTTGCAGCGACACCAACTGACCGGCGACCACAAACACTTCCAGCAGCAAGCGGCTGATGAAACCAAGCATCAGACCGATGACAATTTCCTGCGCGATGATTATGAAGCTGGCGCCAGAGAACAACGGCACATCCGGCATCGCCGGCAACACCGGGGCAGCCGCTACGGTGATGAAGATCGCCAGCAGCAAGCGCACCCGCGCCGGCACGCTGCGGGTGCCGTAAATGGCCATTGCCGTCAGCAAGCCGGCTATGCGACAGAATGGCCACATCACGCTGGCGAGCCAGCCATCGATCTGGCTGAGCGAGAACTCCATCGCGACGGTCCTGCTCAGCCGAGTGCCGACGGAATGCTGCGGACCAGATCGGTAGTGAAGACAATCAGCCGGTCCATGAACCAATGGCCGAGGATCATCAGCGTCAGCAAGGTCATGACCAGACGCGGCAGGAACGACAGGGTTTGTTCGTTGACACTGGTCGCCGCCTGAAACACCGCGACCACCAGACCAACCAGCAGCCCGGGCAGAATGATGGCAACGACCAGAATGATGGTCAGGTACAGCGCGCTGCGCAGCAGTTCGACAGCGAATTCCGGGGTCATGATGACACTCTCTCTGGCGGATGGTGGTGGCGCCGACGGCATTCCGTCAGCTTTTTGTCACACCACCTTGAAGCTTGCAGCCAGCGTGCCAACCACCAAGGCCCAGCCATCGACCAGCACAAACAACATCAATTTGAACGGCAGGGAAATCACCAGCGGAGACAACATCATCATACCCATCGCCATCAGGATGCTGGCGACTACCAGATCGATGATCAGGAAAGGAATAAACAACATGAAACCGATCTGAAACGCGGTCTTCAGCTCACTGGTCACAAACGCCGGCACCAGCACAACAAACGGCACGTCTTCCGGGCCATCAGCCTGGGTTTGCGACAATCGCAGAAACAGATCCAGATCGGTTTTGCGGGTTTGTGCCAGCATGAACTTGCGGAATGGCTCCGATGCTTTTTCGAGCGCCTCGGCCGGCGCCATCTGCTCGTTCAGGTAGGGCTGCAGCGCCTGCTCATTTGCCGCGCGGAACACCGGCGCCATGATGAAAAAGGTCAGAAACAAGGCCAAGCCGATCAGAATTTGATTGGACGGTGTCTGCTGCATGCCAAGGGCTTGGCGCAGGATCGCAAACACCACCGTGATGCGAGTGAACGACGTCATCATGATGACCATCGCCGGCAGGAAGCTCAGCGCCGTCATCAGCAGCAGAATCTGCAAGGTCACCGAATACTGTTGGCTGCCATCAGCACCGGTCGTCACCGTCAGTGCCGGCAGGCCACCCGGCGCCAACGCGGTAGTGGCATCTGCCGCCATGACGCTGCCGCCGGCAAACAGGGCCAGCAACATCGCCAGCAGTGTCAAAACACTGGTGCCGACCGCGACCAGCCTGCCGCTCGAACGCCGTGAAATGCCGATCATGATGGCCGTTGCCCCTTCATCAACTGCGCCAGCTGTTCCGCAAACCGACCGCCGGCAACACCCGCTGCCGCCGGTGCAACCGGCTCTTGCAGGGTATGCAGCAAACTGATCTGCTGCGCCGTCACCCCGATCAACAGTTGTTGTTCGCCGACTTGAATCAGCACCACCCGCTCGCGGGTGCCGACTGGCGTTTGTGATACCACCTTGATCACACCCGATTGCCCGGTCAGGCCGCCACGGCGCACCAGCCAGGCACAAAGCAACAGCAGCGCCAGCACCGCCAGCAGTCCGAGCAGCAAACGGCCGACAGAGGGGACGGCCGCCGTTGCCTCGACCGATTCGGCGGTTTGCGCCAGCGCACTGCCGGCCGCCAGCGACAGCAGCACGGCGGCCGCGTTAGCGAAGTTTCTTGATGCGTTCATGCGGCGACATCACATCAGTCAGGCGGATACCGAATTTTTCGTTGACCACGACAACCTCGCCGTGCGCGATCAGCGTGCCATTGACCAGCACATCGAGCGGTTCGCCGGCCATCCGGTCGAGTTCGACGACCGAGCCCTGGTTCAACTGCAGCAGGTTGCGGATCGGGATCTGGGTGCGGCCGACTTCCATCGACAGCGTCACCGGAATGTCCAGAATCACATCAAGCTTGTCGTTGTGGGCCAGTGAACGGCCGTCATCGCGCAGCTCTTCCATCGGTGCGGCTTTGGCGCTCGCCTCGACTTCGCTTTGCTCTGCCAGCGCGGCAGCCCATTCATCTGCCATCGCGTCTTGATCTTTGGCCATGGTTCACACTCCCAATTGCATACTTTTCAGAATATGGTCGCGCTTGATGTCAGAAACGATCTTGAACGCGTAGTTGCTGCGCGAGGTACCGAAGCGACCGCGGAAGGTCGGCAGACCACCGACCCGAACCAGCGCATTCTCGAACAGTTCGACCGGAATGATGTCGCCGGCTTTCCACTCCATGATGTCGCGCAGCCGAACCGGGTTCTCACCAATCTGCACTTCGACTTCCACCGGTGCCGACATGATTTCTTCCCGCAAGGCATCGGTCCAGCGTTCATCGACCGTGTCGCGATCGCTTTGCACGCCGGCATCAAGTTTGTCGCGGATCGGTTCAATCATCGAATACGGCATGGTGACGTGCAAATTGCCGCCACCGCCTTCGAGTTCGATGTGGAAGCTGCAGACCACGACCACTTCGGATGGGCTGACAATGGTTGCGAGCGCCGGGTTCACTTCCGAATCGAGGTATTCAAACTCGACCGGCATCACCGGCGCCCAGGCTTCATGCAAATCGATAAACGCCTGCTCAAGCAGGATCTGGATGATGCGGCGTTCGGTCGGAGTAAATTCGCGGCCTTCAATCTTGGCGTGGAAGCGGCCCATGCCACCGAAGAAATTGTCGACCAGGCTGAACACCAGCTTGGCTTCCATGGTGAACAAGGCAGTGCCTCTCAGCGGCTTGATCCGGACCATGTTGAGGCTGGTCGGCACGAATAGCGAATGGATGTATTCGCCAAACTTGATCATTTGCACGCCGTTGATGGACACCTCGCAGGCTTGTCGCATCAGGTTGAACAGGCTGATGCGCATGTGCCGGGCGAAACGCTCGTTGATCATCTCAAGCGTGGGCATCCGGCCACGGACAATGCGGTCCTGGGAGTTGAAGTCGTAGTTGCGCGCCTCACCGGGCGCCAGCTCGTCGCCTCCGGTATCGATATCGCCGTCATCGACCCCGTGTAACAGGGCATCGATTTCGTCTTGACTCAGCAGATCGGTTGTCGCCATGGCATCAGAACCCGTTTACTGCATGACAAACTGGGTGAACAGAATGCGTTCCACCAGCGCTGGTTTGGTTTTCGGGGCCGCCTCTTCGTCGGCCTTGTCCTCTTCTTCGTCCGATTCCGCTTTTGCTTTTGCTGCCGCGGCGGCGGCGGCTTCTTCCCGCGCCAGCGCTTCTTGCACCACTTTCAGCGCCTGATCGCGAAAGACTTGCTGACCATCCATGCTCATCAACTGATCGGCATCGCTGCTGGCGAGCAATTGCAGCAGCTCGCTGCTGAGCAATGGCAGGTGCTTTTTCACCGCCATCTCGGCCTCTTCTGATTTGACCGCGAACACCACTTGCACTTTGGCCGTGCGGGATTTGCCGGAGCTGCTGCTGACGTTGGTCAGTAACGGATTGGTCAGGCTGATGTAGCGCATGCTGACCGCGCCCTCTTCGAGCGCTTCTGTCTCTTCAGCGGCCTCTTTGTCACCTTCGGCGGGCGCTTTTTTCAGCAACAGGAAGGCCGCAACGCCACCGGCCAGCAACACAAACACCACGGCGCCGATGATGATCAGCAGTTTTTTCTTGTTGCCTTTGCCGGCTTCGCCGAGCTCCAGATCCTGTTTTTCAGCCATGCCCCACCTCTCGCTTGCTGTACCCAAATGCAGCTTTTGGGCCAGCCGATGTTTTTCAATAAAAAAGCTTCCACAACAGATACTTGAAGCGTAGTCCAAGTTTTGACTTTAGCCAGATGACGGGAAATTGGCGCAGTTGCGCCGTTGCAAGTGGCGGCGGCGTCAGAAAACAGCACCGCCGACACGAGGTCGGCGGTGGCGGCTAGCGATGAGGAAACGCGGGAGGCGAGGATTCAGGCATAGGCGTCAATCAGACTGGTGCTGATCGGCCGGCTGACCGCGGTGGCCGGCTCCTCGCGGCTGTTGCTGCCATTGCCCGAGTTCGATGCCGAGGCTTGCTGATCCCGGCCGGATGCCGTTTCGCGCTGGCCCTGCTCCACGGCCACCTGACCGAGTTGCAGACCGCCCTGACCGAACAATTCGCGCAGGCGCGGCATGGCCTGTTCCAACTGTTCCCGGGTGGCTTGGTGCCCGACCACAAAATGCAGATGGGTTTCGCTGTCTTTCTGACTGATGCGCACTTCGATCGGGCCGAGCTCGGGCGGGTCCAGCCGGATCTCGGCACTTTGATTGCCAACGCGCGCCTGCCAGAGCACCTGGTTACCCAGCAGTGTGGAGAAATGCGGCGAGCGCAGCGGTATGCCCGGCACGTTGTCGAGTGCGGCTGCGTCGGAACTGCCGGTAGCAGCCGTCGTTGTCGGCGCCGCCAATGCGCTAATGGCGTTGTTGTTCAGCACCGGATCTGGCCGGCTACGCAGCAGGGTCGGCGCGGACTCCGGTCGACCTTGGCCGGCCGCGGCCGCGAGCGAGCTATCGAGCAGACTGGCCCAGCCCTCGTCGGCCAGTGCGGTCGACGCATCGCCTGCGCTGACGCCGGTTTCCGCGCCGGCGTCGTCGCTGGCATTGGCAGCGTGATTGGCGGCGACGCTCTGCCAGGCCGGCAAGCGTTTGCCGGCAAGCGGCAAGCTGAGCGCCTCAGCTTGACCACTGTCTTCACCAGCGGAGGGCGCAATCGCGAGACCGATACTGGCGGCGAGCGCACTGGCGGTGGGTGGCGTCGCGGCTTCGTCGGGCTTTTCTGTCAGCGGTGCTGGCGCTTGCAGCAGAGGCGACAGCAGGACTGCCACCGGATCCGCGCTTGTCTCGGCCTCGATGACGAGTTCGCCATCGCTTTCCAGATCGGTCTCAAGGCCTTGCAGGGCCTCGGTTTCTGCGGTTTCGTCGGTGCCGGCTGGCGCTGACGCAACCGCTCCGGGCAGCAGCTGTTCGCTGCTTGCCTGCTCCAGCAATTGGGCGAAACCGGCTTCGGTCTGGTCGGTTTCCGGACTGGATTGGGGACTGCCGGGCGTTACGCCGGCCGCGGCCGGGCCGGCATTGGCGGCCGCATTCAGGGCAAGCAATGAAGCGTTCACGATCGACTCCGGTAGCACCGCCAACGCGGTCAGGCCGGATAATCAGAGCAAGTGACGTGCCATCAGGCGAGCAGCTTCTGCAGCTCGGTTTGCACGGCACTGACCAGCGCGCGCAGCTCGGCGACTGCCGCAGCGACGCCGGCGATGAGTTCAGGTTCCTGCCGGCAGCGGCCCAAGGTCTGCTCAAGCTGCTGGCAATGTTGCGCCAGGGCAAGTGCACCGAGGTTGCTGCTGCTGCCTTTGAGGCTGTGGGCCTGGCGACGGGCGATATCCCAGTTTTGATCCGCTATCGCCAAATCGAGATGCAACAGCCGATCCCGGCTGTCACGCAAATAGGCGCGGAGCAGGCCATCAAAATCCGGCCCCATCAGTTCCCGCAATTCGGCCAGTTGTTGTTCATCCAGATGTGGCGCCATGGCCCGTGAGTGGTCCTTGTTCTTCTGCCAACACCCAGTCGTAGCAGGCTTCGACAATATTGCCACGGCCTTCGAAGCTTAGCGAATGGCAAAGCGAGGCAATGAGCGCCAGACCGCGACCGCTGTAACTTGCATCCGGCACCATGCTGGCTTGCCAGCTGCGCCAATCGAAACCCGGGCCGCTGTCTTCCACGCGCAAACGCAAGCGGCCACCGTCGGCGCGCGGTTGGTGCTCAAAGCTGAGCCGAATGTAACCCACTTGCAGCGACTGCAGACGCTGTTGTCGCAAGCGGTAGTACTCGGCGAAACCTTCGTGGCTGCTCTTCAGCGC
>CAMLKQ010000020.1 GCA_946480585.1 uncultured Kangiella sp. | reverse complement strand
GGCGCGCTGTTGTTTACCGGTTTGCTGATCGCCATGGCCGGTATTGATTGGGACACCAAGCTGCTGCCGGACCAGCTGACCTATTCGCTGCTCTGGGTTGGCTTGCTGTTCAATTTGCAGAACGGATTTGTGCCCATCAACGACGCGATTATCGGCGCCGTTGCCGGCTATCTGAGCTTATGGTCGGTGTACTGGGCCTTTAAGTTGCTGACTGGCAAGGAAGGTATGGGCTACGGCGACTTCAAACTGTTCGCGGCCCTCGGCGCCTGGCTGGGTTGGCAGCAATTGCCGGTGATCATCATTCTGGCCGCGGTGGCCGGGCTCGTGATTGGCGGTGGCATGATGCTGTTCGGCCAGAACAAGGATCGCCAGATCCCGTTCGGCCCCTATCTTGCGATTGCCGGTTGGTGTTCGCTCTATTTCGGCGCGGATTGGATGAGCGCGTATCTGCGCGCCTCCGGGCTGTGAGCCGTTCTGTGTCAACGCCGTTCAAACCGCTACGGGTGGCGTTGACCGGCGGTATTGCCAGCGGCAAGACCACCGTGTCCAACCGGTTTGCTGGACTCGGAGTGCCAGTCATTGATGCCGATATCGCGGCACGAAAGGTAGTCGAACCGGGCAGCACCGGGCTGAATGCCTTGGTGAAGCTTTGCGGAGCCGCCATTCTTCAAGCGGATGGCCAGCTGGACCGGCGCGAGCTTCGCGCTCGCATTTTTGCTGACGACTCGCTGCGCCAACGTGTCAACGCCCTGCTCCATCCCCTGATCCGCCAATCGATGCAGGAACAAGCGGCGACCCAACCGGCTCCTTACCAGCTCTTTGTCATTCCGTTGTTGGCCGAGACCGGACAAGCACAGGATTATGATCGGGTGTTGCTGGTGCAGGCCGATCAGGCAACGCGCCGCCAGCGCCTGATGGCACGTGACCGCATCAGCGCCGAACAGGCCGATGCCATCTTGGCAGCACAGGCAGACGACAGCCAGCGCGCCGCCATCGCCGATGATGTCGTCTACAACAATGCAGATGAACAATCACTGGCGCAGCAGGTAGAATCGCTGCACCAACATTACCTGCACCTGGCCAAGGGCTTGGCGACCTGACCCATGACCGCATCGACGCAAGCTGGCACCGCCACACTGCTGTTTGAACAGCCGTTGAACGAGAAGACCAGGGTCTACCTGCGACTGGAAGGCATCTTCGGCCGGGCCCAGCAGCTGCTCGCCGAATCCAGCATGGCAGCACATTACGCCGCATTCGGCACCCTGTTCGAATTGATGGATTCGGTTGATCACGGCGACCTGCGCGGTGACCTGCACAGCGATCTGGACAAACAGGTGCAACAGCTGCGCACCTTGAGCAGCAACCCGAAAGTCGATACCGAAAAGCTGCGTCGCTTTCTTGAGCAGCTGGAAAAACTGCACCATTGGATCCTGCATCATCAAGGCAAGTTCGCGGCCCGTCTGCGCGAGAACGAATTCCTGCACGCCATCAAGCATCGCTACGCGCTGCCGGGCGGCACCTGCGCGTTCGACCTGCCGCGCCTGTATTGCTTCCTGCAGCGACCAGCTGACGCGAGACGTGAGCGCTTGCAGCAATGGTTCAATGAACTGCACGGCGTGCGCACCAGTGTCGATGTGTTGCTGCGACTCATGCGCGAAAGCACCGCCTGGCGCAGCGCGCAATTCGATGAAGGCTTTTTCCAATTGGAACCGGTTCATGGCCAGCTGCTGCGCTTGCGCATGGCCAATAGCCAATCGGTGTTTCCTGAGGTCAGCAGCGGCCGGCAACGTTGCGTGATCCGTTTGGCGGTTGCCGACGACGATGGCGCCGTGAAATATTTGCGCGAAAGCAGCAGTTTCGAATACGCACTGTGCGGCTGACGCCATGACCGACCATCGCAACGTACGTACGCCCCTCATTGTTGCCTGTCCCTGCTGCCGCAAATCGGTGCAATACCGTGCCGACAATCCCTATCGTCCGTTTTGCTCGGAACGTTGCCGGCTGATCGACTTGGGCGAGTGGGCCTCGGAAGGGCACCGGATTGCAGGCGAATCCGTCAATCCGGATCCGGAAGAGAACAGCTGATAGAGATACGTGGCGAATTTGAGTTACGTGGTTTCAGCCAACGTCTGACGAACTGTTGCTCACCATTTGTCTTCTCTGAAACCGCTCGCGACGGTTTTCACCGAAAGCCATTGCGCCAGGTAATAAGGTCTTATCTGACTACAGGCTAAGGTGGCGACGTCCACGGTTGCCACAACACCGAGCCAAGCCCCCTCATTTCGAAGTCATTTGTTTACGTGCAGAAGTAATAACTCAGCGGCCAGGTTCGACCGGCAAGATTCCGACAAGAAACCACAAGTTCCGTATCGCTTTCACTTCGGCCACAATGCGCGCAGCGCAGCGATGCCTTGACCGCCATGTTGCCAGCTGTGCATCACATCGTCTGTGCTCATGCCGCCGAGCGCATAAGCCGGGCAGTTGGCCTGCGCGGCCAATTCAGCAAATCGCGACCAGCCCAACGCCGCGGCGCCGGGATGTGTTGCCGTGTGCTTGACCGGTGACACCAGCACAAAATCCACACCGAGCTGCTGCGCGCGCAGCAGCTGCGCTTCATCGTGACACGCCGCGGACAACCAGCGCGGTCGTTGCTGCAACGCCGACAAGTCCAAATGCGTCATGTTCGCACCGGACAAATGCCAGCCCTCGCACGGCAATCCGGTGAGCACATCCGGCGCGCGATTCAACAGCAGCGTGCAATCGTGGCGGCTGGTGATCGCATGCACCTGTGTTGCCAGTGTGCGATAGGCGGCGTCCGTCACGCTGTGCGCGCGCAATTGCAGCAACCGGACACCGGCACCACACGCGCGTTCGATCCGGTTCAGAAAGACTGAACTGTCGTCGGGTTCGGGCGTGATAAGCAGCGTATCGGGCAGTTGCACGGCCGCGATAATCGGTACGTTTGCCGCCGGAAACGGATACTCCCGTAATTGCTGCACCGGCACCCACTGCAGTGGCTGGCCTTCGTGGCCATGCGGCGTGCCACTGAACGATTCAACCCGGAACACATGCAGGCAAACCGCCTTGTCACCATAGTGATGGCGAATGGTGATGAGCCGACGAAACCGGGTGGCGGTGATCCCTAATTCTTCCTGCAGTTCACGCACTAAGGCCTGTTCCGCCGTTTCGCCCGGTTCCAATTTGCCGCCCGGAAACTCCCAGCGATCCCCCTGGTGACGATGCGCCGCCCGCTTGGCGATCAGGACCTCGTTATGGCTGTTGACGATCGCCGCGGCAGCGACATCGAGATACTGCGTCATCGTGTGTGACTCCGATGGATGATGTGATCCGTTAAAAACAAAAAGGTGAGCCGAAGCTCACCTTTTATCGTCATTGCCGTGCGCTTGCAATCAGGCGATGGCGCCGTGGCAATGCTTGAACTTCTTGCCCGAACCGCAAGGGCACAGATCGTTACGGCCCACTTTCTGACCGACACGTACCGGCGCACTGGCGCTGGCGGCCGGCTCTTCTTCGGTCGGTTCCGGCTGCATGGCATTGGCTTCGGCATGCTGGAACTGCAGCTTCTGCCGCTCGGCACGCTCCTGCGCCTCACGTTCCATACGCTCGACTTCCGACTCGGTGCGAACCTGGACACGCGACAGGATGCTGACCACATCGTACTTGATCCGATCCAGCATGCCCGAGAAGAGTTCAAACGCTTCGCGCTTGTATTCCTGCTTCGGATTTTTCTGGGCGAAACCGCGCAAATGGATGCCTTGGCGCAGGTAGTCCATCGCCGCGAGATGTTCGCGCCATGCCGTATCGACATTCTGCATCAACATGGCTTTTTCGAAGTGCCGCAAAACCGGGGCGCCAACTTGCGCCTCTTTGGCCTGATAGGCCTGGGCTGCGGTATCGCGCACGCGCTGACGAATGCCTTGCTCGTCCAGATTCTGATCCTGCTGAAGCCATTGATTGACCGGCATCTCAAGTGAAAACTCTGCACGCAGACGCTCTTCCAAACCGTCGATGTTCCATTGATCCACAACGCTTTGCGGCGGAATGAACTCGCTGACCACGCCGTCGAGCACATCGTCACGCATCGCATTGATGGTTTCCGACACATCTTCGGTGCGCATGAGTTCGGCGCGCTGCTGGTAGATCACCTTGCGCTGATCGTTCGAGACATCATCAAATTCGAGCAGATGCTTACGAATTTCAAAGTTGCGCGCTTCGACTTTACGCTGGGCATTCTCGATGGCGCGGTTAACCCAAGGATGCTCCAAGGCTTCCCCGGCTTGCCAACCGAGCTTTTGCATCATCGCGCCCATACGCTCGGACGCGAAGATGCGCATCAAGTCATCTTCCAGCGACAGGTAAAACCGTGACGAACCCGGGTCGCCCTGGCGACCGGCGCGACCACGCAACTGGTTGTCGATCCGGCGGCTTTCATGACGTTCGGTGCCGATGATGGCAAGACCGCCCGCCGCCAACACTTGATCGTGGCGCTCTTGCCACTGCCGCTTGACCTCTTCCTTTTGCAGCTCGGTCGCGTCTTCCGGCAACGCAGCAAGATCAGCCTGCAACGAACCGCCGAGCACGATGTCGGTACCACGACCGGCCATGTTGGTGGCAATCGTGACCGCGCCGGGGCGGCCAGCCTGAGCAATGATTTGCGCTTCGCTTTCGTGGAATTTTGCGTTCAGCACTTGGTGTGCAATCTTGTCGTGGTTGAGCAGCTTCGACAGGATTTCGCTCGACTCAATCGACGCGGTACCCACCAGCACCGGTTGGCCTTTTTCGCGGCGGGCCTTGATGTCTTCGATCACCGCTTTGTATTTGTCCTGCTTGGTCAGGTAAACCAAGTCAGACATGTCCTGACGCACCATCGGCTTGTTGGTCGGAATGACGACCACTTCCAGCCCGTAAATTTGCTGGAATTCAAAGGCCTCGGTATCGGCCGTACCGGTCATGCCAGACAGCTTGTTGTAAAGGCGGAAATAATTCTGGAAGGTGGTCGATGCCAGCGTCTGGTTTTCCTGCTGGATGGCGACGCCTTCTTTGGCCTCAACCGCCTGATGCAAACCTTCCGACCAGCGACGACCGGGCATGATGCGACCGGTGTGCTCATCGACGATGATCACCTGACCATCACGGACGATGTAATCGACGTCGCGCTTGAACAAGGTGTGGGCGCGCAAAGCGGCGTAAGCGTGGTGCAACAACTGAATCGACGACGGGCTGTACAAGCTTTCGTCTTCGCCGAGCAAACCGGCCTCAACCAACAGCTGCTCGACTTTTTCCTGGCCTTTTTCGGTCAGGTGCGCCTGCCGACCTTTCTCATCGAGATAGTAATCGCCTTCACCCTGATCATCTTCTTCCTGCTGACGCTGCAGCTTCGGAATGATCACGTTGACACGCTTGTAGAGTTCGCTCGATCCTTCGACTGCACCAGAGATAATCAGCGGCGTACGCGCTTCGTCAATCAGGATGGAGTCGACTTCGTCGACGATGGCGAAGTTGAGATCGCGCTGGGCCTTCTGCTCGAGCGAGAACGCCATGTTGTCGCGCAGATAATCAAAACCGAATTCGTTGTTGGTGCCGTAAGTGATGTCGGCGGCATACGCCGCTTTCTTTTCCTCGCCCGGCTGCTGCGACAGGATCACGCCAACGGTCAGGCCGAGTGCTTCATAAACCGGCCGCATCCAGTTGGCGTCACGCTTGGCGAGGTAGTCGTTGACCGTCACGACGTGCACACCTTTGCCGGAAATGGCGTTCAGATAGGCCGGCAGTGTCGCCATCAGCGTTTTGCCTTCACCGGTGCGCATCTCGGCGATGCGACCCGAGTTGAGCACCATGCCACCAATCAACTGGACATCGAAATGGCGCAAACCGAGCGCGCGGCGCGCGGCTTCACGAGTCGCGGCAAACGCTTCCGGCAACAACGCATCCAAGGTTTCGCCTTGTTCCAGGCGCTGCTTGAACTCTTGCGTTTTGTTACGCAGCTGCTCGTCGCTGAGTTGCTGAAAACTCGGCTCCAGTGCATTGATGGCGTGAACGGATTTGGCGAACTTCTTGACCAACCGCTCGTTGCGGCTGCCGAAAATACGGGTCAACAGAGAAGCAAACATGAACGTCCCAATCTGATGAAATCCGCCGCAGGCGAATTCGTTGTTATCGTAAAACCGTCGAGGCGTGGCGGCGTGTTTGGTGTTGTCCAGAAACCGCTTGTCGCCCAGACGGAACCGAAGCGGCACAACACACGTGAGCTGAACGGCGAGCCGAATCAGCGGAGCCGGCATTCTACCGGCTTTCGCCGGGTCACGGAACGCGCCGCCCGCCCGGATTCAGCCATCCGGCAGCCAACAGCAGGTGGTGCTTGCTGACCGCCTTTTCAAGTGCAACGACGCAAAAGCCCAACAATGCAAAACGGCGCCGATGGCGCCGTTTTGTCCAGAAAATGCTCAATCAGCCTTTCTTGTCCAAGTATTTGGCTGGATTCAGGAACAGGCCGTCACGCGCCACTTCGTAGTGCACATGCGGCGCCGTCGAGCGGCCAGTCGAACCCACTTTGGCAATGACTTGGCCTTTGCGGACCAGCTCGCCGACTTTGACGTTCAGTTTGGAGTTGTGACCATAGCGGGTCACCAAGCCGTCGCCATGGCTGACCTCGACCAGATTGCCATAACCGTCCTTGACGCCTGAGAACGTCACGACGCCAGCCGCGGTCGCCAGCACATCGCTGCCTTCTGGCGCGACAAAGTCGATGCCTTTGTGCCAAGTGGTGCTGCCATGGAAGGGGTCGGTGCGATAACCGAAATAGGAACTGATATAGCCGGTGTTGACCGGGTTGCCGGAAATCAGCTTTTCCGTGCCCATATGCTTGTCGAGCAACAGTGACTCCAGCACCGCCAGCTGACGACCACGGGTTTCCAGCTGCGAATGCATCGCGTCCAGCTGACCGATGAATTCCAGCGGCGAGGCGCCCGGCGCGGCGCCGATCGGCTCACCTTCCGGACCGCCCATCGCCGGCTCGGCGCTGAATTCAAATTCTTTGCCTTCCAGACCTACCAACTCGGTGACCCGTTCGCCGACGGCATCCAGGCGGGCGATGTGGGCCTGCAGGCGCGCCACCCGGGCGGCCAAGGCGTTGATTTGCTGCTCGGATTCGGCGCGTGCGGTTTCGACCGCTTGCCGCTGAGCGTCGAGCTCTTGCTGCCAGTTCTCGACCGTGCGCTCACTGACCACGCCATTCGGGTGCAGTTTGACGGCCACAAGGTAGCCACCAAAGCAGGCAGCGCTGAGCAGGCCAACGCCTGCCAACGCGGCGCAAATCTGGCCGGCGCGACCAAGCTGAAGCCGTTTTGCTCCGCCTCGGGTATGGGTAATCAAGGTCAAGGTCATGCTGATACTCTCGTCACTTTGCAGCAGAAACCGCCTGCCTGGCAGCCTCTGCCACTACCGTGGCGTGTGCCGACGGCGCGAAGCGGTTACACTGGGGCAGCGTGTTTTGCTGCCTTGCCGTTTCCGGCTGAATCCATGAACCGTTTACCTACTGCGCAATCGGTCGCCCATTTGCTCGGTCAACCCGAGGGCCCCCTCAAAGCTCTCTTGGACCGGCTGGCTCTTCTTGAGGGCATGGACCATACCCTACAGCCGCTGCTGCCCGCAAGCCTGCGCGGGCAGTGTCGTGTCACGGCCGTGGACGGCGTCACAGTCGAACTGACCACCCGCCAAGCCGCTATCGCTACCCGTCTGCGTTATCTGGTCCCGCAATTGCTGGCCGGCCTGAACAGTGCCGGCTACCCGCAGCTGACTGCGCTCCGTGTCCGGGTCAGCCCCGGAAGTTGAGCGTTTTTTCACCACCAGTGTAGGTCAGGACCGCATTTCCGTCCGGGTACGCGCC
Organism: uncultured Kangiella sp.; assembly: GCA_946480585.1. The sequence goes on along the minus strand of CAMLKQ010000020.1, from coordinate 6,706 downwards.
ACAATGGCCTCGTGACGGCCTGCTCAAATCCCCCAATTCAGAAAGCCAAAGGCCGGGACGAATCCCGGCCTTTGGTTACTGCTGGAGTCAGTGTCTGCTTAACCGGCCGCCAATACCGGGTTCATGATGTAGGAAATCGGGGCGGTCTTGGCATCGTCTTCGAACGTCACCAGATCCCAAGCTTCAGCGTCTGCCTTCAGTGCCCGCAGCAGCTTGTTGTTCAAGGCGTGACCTGACTTGTGGGCGCGGAACGAGCCGATCAGGCTGTGGCCCATCAGGTACAGGTCGCCGATGGCGTCGAGAATCTTGTGTTTGACGAACTCGTCTTCGTAACGCAGCGGGCCATCGTTCAGGATCCGGTACTCGTCGAGCACAATGGCGTTGTCCATTGAACCGCCCAACGCCAAGTTCTTGGAACGCAGGTACTCGAGGTCATTCATGAAGCCGAATGTCCGGGCCCGACTGACTTCTTTAACAAAAGAGGTCGACGACAGATCGACCACCGAGCGCTGGATGGTGTTCTGCAGCACCGGGTGATTGAAATCGATCGAGAAATCGATTTTGAAACCGTCGAACGGTTCGAATGCCGCCAGCTTGTCGCCGTCGCGCACTTCGACCCGCTTCTTGATCCGGACGAACCGCTTCGGTGCGCTCAGTTCTTCGACACCAGCAGACTGGATCAGGAACACGAACGGACCCGACGAGCCGTCCATGATCGGGATTTCCTGGGCGCTGACTTCTATATAAGCGTTGTCGATGCCGAGCCCGGCCATCGCCGCCAGCAAATGCTCGACGGTCGAGATCCGGACGTTGTCCTTGACCAGACAGGTCGACATGGTGGTCTCGCCGACGTTTTCCGGCATCGCGACAATTTCGACAACCGGATCGAGATCGACCCGGCGAAAGACAATTCCGGTATCGGCCGGTGCCGGCCGCAACGTCAGGTACACCTTCTCGCCGCTGTGCAGACCGATGCCGGTCGCGCGGATGGCGGTGCGGAGGGTACGTTGCTTGATCATGCTGCTTCTTGCTCCTGAAGTGGCCGGCCTTCTAGGCCCCGACCGACGCCTGGAGTTCCTTCTGCGCTCGCGGCCGCCGTACGCACCGCGTGACCCGCCATGGCGGGAAGTCCCTGATACGACCACAAAACCCGCGGCAAATTGCTGCGGCCTGGTCAAAAGGTGTGCAATTACGCACTGCTCCGGCCACTAAGTCAAGCTGACATATGCCCCTGTCAGCAATAGCCATCGCCTATGGCCTGGCGCGAAACGGACCGGCACAGCCCGTTTCGCCCTAGCCGTTCACCGTCATTCCAACCGGCAGCCGCCACCGCCCACCCCGGCAAAGGGGGGAGCCGTGATGGACGGCGGCGCCGCAGGAACCGGAACGACGGTTACCGCACCCGCCGTCAGTCAGCCTGCTTGCGCAGGAACGCCGGGATGTCCAGGTAATCCAGATCCGAACCGGCTGCCATTCGCATCGGTTGCGGAGCAACGCCACCGTTGTTGCGAATCGCGGTCGGCCGATCCAGATCCTTGTAATTGACGGCATCGTTTGCACGCGGTGACGCGGCTTGCTGCGCCTGTTGCTGTTGCACCAAACGCACCGGCTTGTCTTCCACCGGCGCCGCGGCCGTGGCATTGAGACCCAGACCGGTGGCGACCACCGTCACCCGCATCTCATCGCCGAGGCTGTTGTCGAGCGCGGTGCCAATTTTCACCGACGCGTCCGACGCCGCGAAGCTCTGCAACACCTGACCGACTTCTTCGTACTCGTCGATCAGCATGTCTTCGCTGGCCGTGATGTTGACCAGAATGCCGCGTGCGCCGGCCAGATTCACATCTTCCAGCAGCGGGCTGCGCACCGCGAGTTCCGCAGCGCGACGCGCGCGACCTTCGCCGGCAGCGACACCCGAACCCATCATCGCCATGCCCTGCTCGGCCATCACGGTACGCACGTCGGCAAAGTCGGTGCCGATGAAACCCGGACGGGTGATCAGATCGGCGATGCCCTGCACCGCACCGCGCAACACCGCGTCAGCATTGCGGAACGCTTCGGTCATTTTGGCGCCGCCATAAACCGCCAGCACTTTGTCATTCGGAATGACGATCAGGCTGTCGACCGCTTTGCGCAATTCCGTGATGCCATGGTCAGCGACCTGCGCCCGTTTGCTCATTTCAAACCGGAACGGCCGGGTGACAATCGCCACGGTCAGAATGCCCATGTCCTTGGCGATCTGCGCCACCACCGGCGCGGCGCCAGTGCCAGTGCCACCGCCCATGCCGGCGGTGATGAACACCATGTCGGCACCTTGCAGCATGTCCTGGATGCGCGCCTTCTCTTCCAGCGCCGCCATCTTGCCGACTTCCGGATTCGAGCCCGCACCCAAGCCCTTGGTCAGGTTCGAACCGAGCTGCAGCGTGAAGCGTGCTTTCGATTGCTTCAGCGCCTTGCCATCGGTATTGGCCGCAATAAATTCCACGCCTTCGATATTGGCATCGACCATGTGGTTGATCGCGTTGCCGCCACCACCGCCGACACCAATTACCTTGATGACCGCGTTGTCCGCGGTGTTTTCCAACAGTTCGAAATTCAAAGCCATGGTACAACCCCCTTTTTATATCACCCGTTGCCGGGTGCTTCAGTCACTGCATGTCGGTGTGACCACGACGGGAACTTCCGATCACACCTGCCCTTGCAACTCAATCACGAGAAAATCAATCGAAACAAAACACTCAAAAACCGCTGAACCACTTTTTCATTTTTGCCAGCACACTGCCGAACTTGTCATCGACACTGGCACTGCTGCGTGGCAGTGCCAGCTGCTGCTGGCCATACAACAACAGGCCGACACCGGTGGCATAAATCGGATTGCGCACCACTTCCGACAGTCCCGACACGTACTGCGGCACACCGAGCCGCACCGGCACATGGAACACTTCTTCGGCCAGCTCGATCACGCCCTGCATCTTGGCGGCACCGCCGGTCAGCACGATGCCGGAAGCGATCAGCTCTTCAAAACCACTGCGACGCAGCTCGGCCTGAATCAGCTGGAACAGCTCTTCATAACGCTGCTCAACGACGTCAGCGAGAATCTGCCGGCTCAGCCGGCGTGGTTCGCGCTCGCCCATGCCCGGCACTTCGATGGTGTCGTCGAGCGAGGTCAGCTGCTTCAACGCACAGGCGTATTTGACCTTTATCTCTTCGGCGTGCTGGGTCGGCGTGCGTAGCGCCACCGCGATGTCATTGGTCACCTGATCACCGGCGATCGGAATGACATGGGTGTGGCGAATGGCGCCGCCGGTAAAAATGGCGATATCGGTGGTACCACCACCGATATCGACCAAGCACACGCCCAAATCTTTCTCGTCTTCGGTCAGCACGGCATAACTCGATGCCACCTGCTCCAGAATGATCTCGTCCACTTCCAGACCGCAGCGGCGAATGCACTTGACGATGTTCTGTGCCGCGCTGACCGCGCCGGTGACGATATGCACCTTCGCTTCCAACCGGACACCCGACATGCCAACCGGCTCGCGAATGCCTTCCTGGTTGTCGATGATGAATTCCTGTGGCAGCACGTGCAGGATTTTCTGGTCGGCCGGAATCGCCACCGCCCGCGCCGCATCAATGACCCGCAGCACATCGTCGTAGGTCACTTCCTGATCCCGAATCGCGACGATGCCGTGCGAATTCAGGCTGCGCACATGCGAGCCGGCGATGCCGGTGTAAACCGAGTGGATCTCGCAACCGGCCATCAAGGCCGCTTCTTCAACCGCGCGCTGAATCGACTGCACGGTCGATTCGATGTTGACCACCACACCTTTCTTCAAGCCACGCGACGGATGCGAACCCAGACCGATGATCTGGATTTCGCCGTCAGTCGAAATCTCGCCGACAATGGCGACGACCTTGGACGTTCCGATGTCCAAGCCGACGATGAGTTTTTTCTCTGCCATTTTCACCATCTTCTTCCATTGCACCGGTTACCCGGTGGTTATTGTCGGCGCCAGCTCCTGCGCCCGTTCTTGTTGTTGTTCGTGTCCGCAGCCCGAGGGCTGCAGCTCACAATCCGGCCGTGCGACTGGTGGCCTTTTCTGCCGGCAATACCGGCTCCGGCCAAGCCACCGCAAAACCGGTGTCGTAACGCAAATCAACGTAGTTCGGCACCTGCTCACCGGTCACCAGCTCCGGATACAAGCCGAGAAAGCGGTGCAGGCGGCCATCCCAGTCATCACGCCCAAACAGCAGGCGGGTGCCATTGTTCAACGTCATTTCCAGCGCACCGCGGCCACTCAACGCCAGTTCGGCAATGGTCAGGCCGAGCGGCTTCAATTGCTCATTGCCGCCAACAAAACGCGCCACCGCAATTTCCAACTGACCGTGCGAGCTGTGCAGCACCGGCAGGTGACTAAATGCAGCGGCATTGGCCGGCGCATACGGATTGCCGTCGACATCAATCAGTTCTTTGCTGTTCAAGCGCAGCCACGGCGTCCGCTCGCTGACACTGACCTGCAGTTCGCCCGGATACACCCGACGCAAACTCACCGACTTGACCCACGGCAGTGCGGCAACGCGCTCATGCAAGGCACGCAGATCCAGTTCCGCCAACGTCATGCCGGCCTGCACCTGCATCGCCGCCAGCACGTCCGCCGATTTCACCTGGCGCAGATCGCCTTCGACCCGCACCCGCTGCAACTGCCAGCTGTCGGCAGTGCGGTATTTCTGCTGGATAAACACCACCAGCAGAGTCGCGCCAATCAGCAGCAGCAACGCCGACACGAACGGCAACGCCGCCTTGACCTTGACGGTCAGCGGAACGCTGTCGCTGGTTTTCCGTGTCGCCTGCGCCATTGTCTGTTTCCGTTACGCCGACAGAGTCGGCAGCAAAATCCGCTGCACCAGTTCGTCAAAGCTCATGCCGGCCACTTTCGCCGCTTTCGGCACCAGACTGGTTTCCGTCATGCCCGGCACCGTGTTCACTTCCAGCACAAAGAACTGCTGGCTGTCGGCATCACGCATGACATCGACGCGGCTCCAACCTTTGCAACCAAGCGAATCAAATGCCCACTTCGCCAGCTTGCCGAGCGCGGCTTCGTCCGCGTCGGACAAGCCGCTCGGGCAGTGATACTGGGTCGTGCCACCGCTGTGGTACTTGGCTTGGTAGTCGTAGAAATCGCGCGGTGTCACCATCGAAATGCTCGGGAGCACTTCATCGCCGACGATCGCGACGGTGTATTCCGGGCCGCTGATGAAGCGCTCAACGATCACGCTGCTGTCGTACTTCATCGCTTCGGTGACCGCTTGCCGCAATTCCGCCGGCGTGCGCACCTTCGCCATACCGACGCTGGAACCTTCATGCGCCGGCTTGACCATCAGGATCGGACCGAGTTTGTTGAAGAGCTCGGCCGCCTTGCTATCAGTGCCGACCATCTCAGCGCTCACCAGCAGGAAATTCGGCGTCGACAAGCCAATGCCCTGCCACAATTGCTTGGCCCGGGCCTTGTCCATCGCCAGCGCCGAAGCGCCGACGCCAGAACCGGTGCAGGGAATGCCGAGCAATTGCAGCGCGCCCTGCAGCTGACCGTCTTCACCACCACGACCGTGCACCGCATTCCAGACTCGATCAAAGCCTTGGTTTTTCAACGTCAGCAGAAAATCGCCGACCGCATCGACGCCGTGGGCATTGATGCCTGCCCGTTGCAAGGCGTCCAACACCGCTTTGCCGGAACGCAAGCTCACTTCACGCTCCGCCGACGTGCCACCAAACAGCACGGCGACTTTGCCGAACGCAGACGGTGCCGGCAGCGCGGCCCGTTGGGCTGCAGACGCAATCATGTCGAACTCCAGGCACTTTTCAGTGCCACCAAATCCAGTTTCAGGCTCGCCAGTTGTTTGGCAATGCCACCGATATCGCCGGCGCCTTGGGTGAGCAGCAGGTCACCCTCGCGCAGCACATTGGCCAGCACATCCGGCAACTCGGCCTTGTTCTCGATGAAGATCGGATCGAGCTTGCCGCGCGCCCGGATGCTGCGACACAGCGAACGACTGTCGGCACCCGCAATCGGCGCTTCGCCGGCGCTGTAAACATCCATCAGCAACAGCGCATCCGGCTCCGACAGCACCTGGGCAAAATCTTCATACAGATCCCGCGTGCGGGTGTAACGGTGCGGTTGGTAAATCATCACCAGCCGACGCTGCGGCCAGTTGGCGCGAATCGCCTTGACCACGGCGCCGACTTCGCGCGGGTGGTGGCCATAGTCATCAACCAGCCAGACTTTGCCATTGGCGGTATCGAATTCACCGTGCGACTGGAACCGGCGACCGACGCCTTTGAACTGGGCCAGTGCACGCACAATGGCGTCATCGCTGACACCTTCTTCGGTACTGATCGCAATCGCGGCCAGCGCGTTCAACACGTTGTGCCGACCCGGCAAATTCAAGGTGACTGACAACGGCGCATGACCACGACGATGCACGTTGAACGTGCTGCGGCCATCGCCCTGCACCACATCGGTGGCGCGAACGTCGGCGTCCGGATCAAAGCCATAGGTCACGACCGGTCGGGTCACCCGCGGCAGGATTTCGCGCACGTTTTCGTCATCGGTGCACAGCACCGCCAGACCGTAGAACGGCAGGTTGTGCAGGAATTCGACGAAGACATTTTTCAGTTCTTCGAAATCCCCTTTGTAGGTGTCCATGTGGT
>CAMLKQ010000019.1 GCA_946480585.1 uncultured Kangiella sp. | reverse complement strand
ACCAAACCAGCCGTCACCAAACCAATCGTCACTGGCTTCATCGCCAACGACCCTGCTCATCTATTCGCGTGGCTGGGTTACGCCTCTGCTGGCGATGGCGTTATCGCTGACGCTGGCAATGGCGACACACGCGCGCAACACGGTGTATCACAGCGAAATCCGTTTCTGGCAGGACGTCGTGACCAAGGCTCCGACCAATGCCCGTGGCTGGAACAATCTCGGCATCGCGTATCAGCAGGCCGGGCAGCTACCGGCAGCTGAACAGGCGTTCGAACAAGCCTTGGCGTTACGGCCGGATTATCAGCGGGCCGCCGTCAATTTGCGTTTGCTGAGCCGGCAGCGATCCCCTTCATCGTGAACGGGGCCGCAACGGATCGGGCGAACGCCTTTGCTGCTGCAGCTCGTTCGCCTGCGGGCAAACCACTGGCGGTACCAGTGGCCTCTGCTACGCTTTGGCGCGGTCGGCAGCAGCTTGGCCAAATTGGCGCACCAAAATGGCTCTTTCCTCTATTGCGGTCCCATTTTGGTGCATTGTTTAGAGGTCTTTGGCCGTCTAGCCGTTTCTAATACGCTGCCAAGCCCAATGGCAGGTTTCGGGCATTGGTGGCACAGGCTTTGCTTTTCTACGCCGCAACAGGGATCGTGCCTGCCACGCTGGCGCGCCCGTTAACCCGTATTCCACAGGAGCCTTCCATGTCCGTCGCCAATGTCATACAGATGATTCAGGAAAACGACGTCAAGTTCGTTGACCTGCGTTTCACCGATACCAAGGGCAAAGAGCAGCACGTCTCGATCCCGGCCAAGCTGTGCGACGAGTCGCTGTTCCAAGACGGCAAAATGTTCGACGGCTCCTCGATTGCCGGTTGGAAAGGCATCAACGACTCCGACATGATTCTGATGCCGGACCCGACCACGGCCGTGCTCGATCCGTTCACCGAAGACAGCACCCTGATCATTCGTTGCGACATCGTCGATCCGGCCACCATGCAGGGTTATGACCGTGATCCGCGTTCGGTTGCCAAGCGCGCCGAAGCCTGGCTGAAGAGCACCGGCATTGCCGACACCGCGCTGTTCGGCCCGGAGCCGGAATTCTTCATGTTCGATGACGTCAAGTTCTACAACAAGATGAACGGCTGCGGTTACGAGCTGGATTCGGACGAAGGCGCCTGGAACACCAACAAGAGCTTCGAAGGCGGCAACAAAGGCCACCGCCCGATGGTGAAAGGTGGTTACTTCCCGGTCGCGCCGGTTGACTCAGCACAGGACATCCGTTCGCAAATGTCGCTGGTCTGCGAGCAAATGGGCCTCGTGATCGAAGCGCACCACCATGAAGTGGCGACCGGTGGCCAGAACGAACTGGCGGCCAAGTTCAACACGCTGGTGAAGAAAGCTGACGAAGTGCAGATCATGAAGTACGCGATCCACAACGTCGCGCACGCTTATGGCAAAACCGTCACCTTCATGCCGAAGCCGATGGTTGGCGACAACGGCTCGGGCATGCACGTGCACCAGTCGCTTGCCAAGAACGGTCAGAACATTTTCGCCGGCAACAAATACGCCGGCCTGTCGGAAGAAGCGCTGTACTACATCGGTGGCATCATCAAGCACGCGCGCGCGCTGAACGCCATCACCAACGCCTCGACCAACAGCTACAAGCGGCTGGTGCCGGGCTTCGAAGCCCCGGTCATGCTGGCCTACTCGGCCCGTAACCGTTCGGCGTCGATTCGTATTCCGTACGTTGCCAGCGCCAAGGGCCGGCGCATCGAAGTGCGCTTCCCGGATCCGACTGCCAACCCGTACCTCGCCTTCGCCGCGATGATGATGGCCGGCGTTGACGGCATCATGAACAAGATCCACCCGGGCGATGCGGCCGACAAAGATCTGTACGATCTGCCGCCGGAAGAAGCGAAAGCCATCCCGACCGTTGCCCATTCGCTGGAAATGGCCTGCGATGCGCTCGAAGCCGATCACGAGTTCCTGCTGCGTGGCGGCGTGTTCTCGAAAGACTTCATCGACAGCTATCTCGAGATCAAGCGCGCCGAAGCCAAGCGCGTTGCCATGGCCGTGCACCCGCTGGAAATGGAACTGTACTACTCGGTGTAATTGGCGTTCACGTCAGCCCGCGTCTGATGGGTTCGAGGCAGTACCGCCGCAAAATGCGGCACCCGGCAAAGCCGCCCAAAAGGGGCGGCTTTGTTTTTGGGCCAGCAGAATGGGGTCGGTCGCACAGGCCGGCGCGGTCACCATGCAGTATTCTTGGCATATCTGGCGTCTAAGCCACTGACCCGTCTATCCAGGACCGTTGCCATGCGCAAAACCGCTCCCGTGTTCTGCAGCCTGTTGCTGATCATCGCCCTGCCCGGCCACGGTGCCGGTGAGCTGTACAAGTGCAAAGGCGAGAACGGCGAGACCGTGTTTTCCGACCAACCCTGCCCGGGCGGCGAAACGCTGCCGATGCGGGAAACGCCGACTTATGCGCCGCCCGCCGCGCCCAAGCTGCCGGTGGGGGAAAATGCCGCTGCTGCCAAAAAGAAGCCGGACCAAACCTACCAGGTGCAGATCACCGAGCCATCCGCCGATGCGGTGTTGCGTGACAACGAAGGCAAGGTATCGATTGCCGCGTCGATCCAACCCTCTTTGGATGAAGACCATCGGGTCCAGTTATTGCTGGATGGTTCGGTGGTAGGTTCCGCTGGACGTGCGACGAGCTGGGAGCTCAAAGACCTCGAGCGCGGAGAACACAACATCCGGGTGGAGGTCATCCATAAGGGCGGCAAGCTGCTCGGCTCGGCACAAAGCAAATTCATGCTGTTCCGCGCTTCGGCCAACCAAAACCCGGATGGCGCGGGCAATTTGCAGGTAAGGGCGACCAGTAATGGCTATGTGCAACAAGTGCAATGGCCGCAGCCTCAGGATGCCCGTCAGCCAGGCGACCCGGTGCCAACGACGCCTACCAAGCCGGTCACGAGTGGGCCGCGCAAATAGCCATGGCGAGTCGCACCATATTGGTGCGCCATTTTTGTGCAATACCCCGCTGCGCCGCTACAATGCGGCGCAGCGCGTTTGGGAACGTCCGTCATGCCTGAGACAGCCTTACCGGCCGATAGCCTGTTCGACAGCCTGAGTACTGCCGTGCTGCAGCTGGACGCAGCGCGCCACATCGTGGCGGTCAACAGCGCGGCCGAGCACCTGTTCGGCCATAGCCGGCGTCGGCTGCTGGCCTCCGATCTGGCGGTCTGGTTGCCCGCACCGCATCCACTGCTGGAGCTGTTGGTGCGGGTGCAGCAGGAGCAGCGCACCTGCCACGGCCATGAGCTGCAACTGGATTTGCCGTTCGCGACCAGTGCCCGCATTGATGCGGTGGTATCGCCGCTGGCCGATGGTTGGTTGCTTGAGCTGCGTCCGCTCGATGACAGTCAGCGCCGTCACATCGATACCGAGCGCGCCCGCCAGCAGCAGGAATTGCATGAGCTGCTGCGCTCGCTGGCGCACGAAATCAAAAATCCGCTGGCCGGCCTGCGCGGTGCTGCCCAGTTGCTTGCCCGCGAATTGTCCGGGCAAGAGTCGACGGCACTCACCGAATTCACCGATCTGATTCAGCGCGAAGCCGACCGCCTGCGGGCGCTGGTCGATCGGCTGTTGCTGCCGGCACGCACGCTGACCAAGACGCCGCTGAACATTCATTCGGTGTTGGAACAGGTTTTGCAAATTGTTCGTCTGACCTTGCCCGATGGCGTCCAGCTGCAGCGCGATTACGACCCTAGCCTGCCGGATGTCTCTGCGAATGCCGATGCCTTGCACCAAATCTTGTTGAACCTGGTGCAGAACGCGGTGGATGCGGTGGCGACGCAAGGCGTTATCCGCTTGCGCACGCGTGCCGAACATGGCGTCACCATCGGCAACGTGCGCTGGAAGCTGGCGCTGCGCGTGGATGTGATCGACAACGGTCCTGGCATTCCGGCCGAACTGCGTGACCGGGTGTTCCTGCCGCTGGTGACCGGCAAGCAGCACGGTACCGGCTTGGGGCTCAGCATTGCGCAGACACTAGTGCAGCAACACGACGGCTTGTTGGAGTGCCAGAGCGTGCCCGGTCAGACGGTGTTTACCGTCTGGTTGCCGTGGCGTGAGCCGGCGCGCACTGACGCGGCCAAACCGTAATTAACCTGTGCTGTCGTTGCCCGCGACAGCCACAACCGAAAGAGTGGTCATGACCGACAGTCAAACCGTTTTGATTCTGGATGACGACGACAGCATACGCTGGGTGCTGGATCGGGCGCTGCGCGCCGCGGGCTACCAAACTCGGGTTTGCGCGGATGTCCCGGAAGCGCGCGCCGTGCTGGCGCGCGAACCGGTGCAACTGGTGCTGTCGGACATTCGCATGCCAAGCGGTGACGGCGTGACGTTCCTGCGCGAAATCAAAGCGAGCCACAGCCAATTGCCGGTTGTGTTGATCACGGCCCATGCTGATCTGTCGAGCGCGGTGCAATCGTTTGATTCCGGAGCCTTCGAGTTTGTCGCCAAACCGTTTGATATCGATGAGCTGCTCGCTATCGTCACCCGCGCCTTACAGCAGTCACAACCACAAGTGCTTGCGCCGGTGAAAACCGAAAAAGCCGATTTGATCGGTCGTTCGCCGGCGATGCAGCAGGTGTTTCGCGCCATCGGCCGGCTCGCCCGCACCAAGTTCACGGTGTTGCTGATCGGCGAATCCGGCACCGGCAAAGAACGTGTTGCCCAGGCCCTGCACGATCACAGTCCACGCGCCGGCAAACCGTTTGTGGCCCTGAACATGGCGGCCATTCCGCAAGAGCTGATCGAGTCGGAGCTGTTCGGTTACGAAAAGGGCGCATTCACCGGTGCCGTCAACCGGACCGCCGGCCGCTTCGAGCAGGCCGAAGGCGGCACCCTGTTTCTCGATGAAATCGGCGACATGCCGCTGCCGGCACAAACGCGTTTGTTGCGGGTGCTCTCTGACGGTGGCTACTTCCGGGTCGGCGGCAAGGAGTTGCTGCAATCCGATGTCCGCGTCATCGCCGCCACGCATCAGGATTTGCAGGCCTTGGTCAAGGCTGGCCGGTTCCGGGAAGATCTGTTCCATCGTCTGAATGTTGTGCGCATTGATCTGCCGCCGCTGCGTGCGCGTGCCGAAGACATTGATCTGCTGGCCGAAAATTTTCTCCAGCAAGCCGCAGCCGAAGCGAGTTTGCCGCGCAAGTATCTGAGCAAGGACACGCTCAGTGCGCTGCGTCAACTGAGCTGGCCCGGCAACGTTCGGCAACTGGAAAATCTGTGTCGCTACTTGACCGTGATGGCGCCATCCGAGCAGATCGAACCGAGCGATCTGCCCGGTGATGTCGGTCAGGATGCCGAAGCGGTGGCATCGCCACGGCTTGTCACCGAGCCGTGGCAACTGACGCTGCGCAACGAAATCCTGACTGCGGCCCGGGCGCAAGATGCACAACAAGTGCAGGCATTGGCCGCAAAGCTCGAGCAACTGCTGGTCGAAACCGTGCTGGACGCCACCAACGGCCATCGTCAGGATGCCGCGCATCTGCTCGGCTGGGGGCGCAACACCTTGACCCGCTATCTGAAAACCGTTGAAGAACCGGAACGGCGCAAAGCCTGACGTGGACGCGCCGCGCGTTTTGTTGCGCGCGGTGCTTGCCGGCAGTTTCGGTCATCGCGGACAATCCTGACTACGCTGTCCGCGCCGAACGTTCCCGCCATGCTGCACATCGTCCTGTTCAATCCGGAAATCCCGCCCAACACCGGTAATGTGATCCGTCTGTGCGCCAACACCGGCTTTCACTTGCATCTGATCAAGCCGCTGGGCTTCGACATGGATGACAAGAAATTGCGCCGGGCCGGCCTGGATTATCACGAATGGGCAACGGTGCAGGTGCATGACGACTGGCAGCATTTTCTTGCCAATACGAAGGTGGCTCGGGTTTTCGCGTGCGAGACCAGCGGTCGCGTCCGTCATGTCGATGTCCGCTTCCAACCGAATGATGCTTTGGTCTTTGGGCCGGAAACCCGGCATGTGCCGCAGCGTTTGCTGGATAGCCTGCCGCCTGAACAAACCCTCCGTTTGCCGATGCGACCCGGCCAGCGTAGCTTGAATCTGTCCAATGCGGTTGCCGTGGTGGCCTTTGAAGCCTGGCGACAATTGGATTTTGCCGGCGCGGTTTGAATTGGATGGATACCACTATCTTTGTCACCTGACAGTGTAGGAGTCTTCCCATGAAAATCTGGTCCGGTCAGCCCACCTTGGCCAGCGTAACCGCGCGCAACGCCAATTCCATGGTTGAACACCTCGGCATCGAATTCGTTGCGTTGACCGAGAACAGCCTCAGTGCCCGCATGCCAGTTGATCAGCGCACGCGGCAGCCATTCGGTTTGCTACACGGCGGCGCGAACGTGGTGCTGGCCGAAACGCTCGGCAGTGTCGCCGGCAATCTGGCCGTGCCGGACGACAAAATGGTGGTCGGTGTTGAGATCAATGCAAACCATCTGCGGGCGGTACGCGATGGCTACGTCGTTGGTACCACGACACCGGTGCATCTGGGCCGCAGTACCCAAGTCTGGGATATCAAGATTGAAGATGCGGAAGGCCGCTTGAGTTGCGTGTCTCGGTTGACACTGGCGGTGGTACCGCGCTCTTGATGTCAGATCTGGAATTTGTGTGGTTACGCACCGATACCATGGCTCGGTGAGCGGCTTTGTTTTCAGCGGTTTCGTGAGTTAGTGTAGCGCTGCCGAAACCAGGTGGTCGGTAGTAAACAACAAGGAAATATCATGAAGAAGATCGGACTTCAGTTACTGGCTATGGCCGGTGCTTTGCTGTTGTTGGGTGGCTGTGCGATGAAGCCCAGCACAGAAGGCGCGATGTCGAAGATGATGCAGCCAATGGCAACCGTCGCGGAGCAAGCCCCGGACAAAGCCCGCATCATTTTTCTGCGGCCGTCGGCATTTGGTTGGCTGATTGATGCGCCAGTGTTCTATTTGAACGGTGACGAAGAGCAGCTGCTGGGTATCAGTACTTACGGTACCCGCATCGACCATATGGTGGCGCCGGGCAAGCATCTCTACATGGTGATTGGCGAAAGTGCCGACTTCATGGAAGCGGAAGTGGAAGCTGGCAAGACCTATTATGCGTTGGTTACGCCGCGTATGGGCGTTTGGAAAGCTCGCTTTTCATTGCACCCGGTGCATCGTGAGTCCAGCTTCGAGTTCAATTTACAGCACAAGGAATTTTCCGGTTGGTTGAACGGTGCCAAACCGGTCAGTTTGCTGCCAAGTGCGCTTGACTGGCAACGTAAGAACCAAGCCAGCATTGATGAGAAGCGCGCGGAAGATTATCCGGAGTGGTTGAAAAAGCCGGAGAAGGAAAAGCGCATCGTCACGCTTGTTCCGGCAGACGGCGTCTGAAAATGAGAAGAGCCAGCATTGCTGGCTCTTTTGGTTTCGTCAGACCGCGGTAACTGATGAACGGCTGGCTGCTACTTTGCTGGCGAAACGGCCAATGCCCTAACTCGTTGACTCGTCGCGCATCTCGCGCATCAGCAGTTCTTTGGCGGCAGAGCGCGGGTCAACGCCGTCATGCAGGATGCGATAAATCTGCTCACTGATCGGCATCTCGATGCCGAGTTTGCGTGCCAGCAATACCACTTCTTCCGCGTTGCTCGCCGCTTCGACCACCTGACCGATTTCTGCTTGCGCCTCAGCGGCAGTTTTGCCTTGACCAAGCGCCAAACCAAAGCGGCGGTTGCGAGACTGGTTGTCGGTACAGGTCAGAATCAGGTCGCCCAGACCGGCCATGCCGTAGAAGGTTTCGAGCTTGCCACCGAGCGCGAGACCAAGCCGGGTAATCTCGGCGAGACCGCGGGTGATTAGTGCGGTACGCGCGTTGGCGCCGAAGCCGAGGCCGTCACACATGCCGGCACCTACCGCAAGCACGTTTTTGACCGCGCCGCCGACCTGCACGCCAATCATGTCGTCCGACAGATAGACCCGGAAACGGTCGCTGTGCAGTCGCTGGGCGAGATCGTGCCGGAATCCGGGATTGTTTGCCGCCAAGGTGATGGCGGTCGGCAAACCGGCTGCCAGTTCCTTCGCAAAGCTTGGCCCGGACAGCACTGCTTGCGGGGTGTCATTGGCGAACTCATCGCTGACCACAGTGGACAGCAGGGCCTGGGCGCCGTGTTCGAAGCCTTTGGTGGCCCAAACGATCCGGACCTGCTTGCCAACCATCGGTTTGATGGCACGTAGCGTCGCGCGAAAGGCGTGACTGGGTACAGCGATCAAGACATCGCGGACATCGCGTAGCGCTAGCGCCAAATCGCCAGTCGCGGTCAGCGTCTCCGGGAAGGAAATGCCCGGCAGATAACGACTGTTCTGCCGTTGATGTTGCATGCGCTGCATGTCATCCGGGTTGCGACCCCAGAGTCGGGTGTCGTTGCCAAGCCGGGCGAGATGCAAGGCCAGCGCTGTGCCCCAGGAGCCAGCGCCGAGTACTGCGATCGGAGTGGTGCGGGGCACAGTGCGGTCTCGATTATTGAACAGTGGCGTCAACCACGCCGCCGGCTTTGGCTTGTTCCGCTTCACGCTGCAGTTGCATCGCGAAAATCTGATCGAAATTCACCGGTGCCAGGTGCAGTGCCGGGAAGCCGCCTTGACCGATGGCATTGGCAATGACTTGACGTGCGTAGGGGAACAGCAGGCTCGGCGTGTAGGCCGACAGGGCGTGTCGCAATTGCATGCCTTCGGCACCGGTGATGGCGAAGACACCGGCTTGCTGTGCTTCGCAAACAAACGCGACCTTGTCACCGGTTTTGCATTCGACATTGACCGACAGCACGACTTCGTAATTGTCGCCTTCCAGCTTGCGGGCCTTGCTGTTCAGCTGCACGCTGTAATTCGGCTCAAAGCTGCCTTGAAACAACTCCGGCGTATTGGGCGCTTCGAACGACAGATCCTTGAGGTATACACGGGTGAGGTTCAGCGTCGGTTGAACTTTGGTTTCTTCTGCCATGATGAACTTCCTTTACTTATTTAGCCTGCATCAACTTACGCGGACAGCAGGGGTTGCAATTTGCCTGCGCGATGCAAGGCGTACAAATCATCACAGCCGCCGACAGACTGGCCGTTGATGAAAATCTGCGGAACGGTCCGACGGCCGCTGCGGCTCATCATCTCGTCCCGCTTGCTCGGATCGGTATCGACCCGGATCTCTTGGTAACCCGCACCGAGACTGTCGAGCAGTTGCTTGGCGCGGACGCAGTATGGGCAGACCTCGGTGGTGAAAATTTCGATGTTGGCCATGACGCGCCTCCCGACTATTTCTTGCTGGTCGGCAGGTTTTCGGCCAACCAGGCTTGCATGCCATTGTTCAACCGATACAAGCGGTTGAAGCCATGCTTCTTGAGTTGCTTGCAGGCATTGACGGCAGTCAGGCCCTGCGCGCATACCACGATGACCGGACGCTCCTTGTAGCGCTCCAATTCCTTTTCCATGCTGGCCAGTTTGGATTGCGGCGCGCTAATCGCGCCAACAATGTGGCCCTTGCCAAAATCGGCCTGCGGTCGAATGTCCAGCACAACGCCGTCTTCCCGGTTGACCAGATGGGTCAGTTGCTGCGGACCGATCGACTTGCCGGCGCCGCCGCTGCTGAACGCCGCGACGACCAGCATCAGCAAAGTCAGCCACAAGGTACTCAAAATGGGGTGGTTCTGGAAAAGTTCAACAACGATGTTCATGACAGACCGACAGGCAGAGACCCGGTGCAGGGGCAAGCGGGCGAAAAATGAGGGCCGATTATACAGAAGCGCCCCGTTCTGGCGACCGGGGCGCGTTGGGGACTCAGCTGGCGGCTTTGACGACGACTCTGGAACCTTGGACGGCCACCACTTCCACTTCGACTCCGGCCGGCAGCTCCGGGCCTTGGGCGGGCCAGCGGGTATCGTCGATGTAAACCTCGCCGCCGTCGGCTGTCAGCGGTTCTTTCAGTCGGGCGCGGCGGCCAATCAGGGCATCGCTGCGCCGGTTCAGCGTGGCTGAGCCTTCGCCTTCCTTGCTGGCGTACCAGCGTCGGCCGGCGACGACGGCAACCACCGACAACACGGCGAATACGGTCGCTTGCGCCTGCCATGGCAACGGCAACAACAGGGCTAATACGCCGGTACCAAGCGCGGCAAAACCGAAGAACATCAGATAGAAACCGGGCGCCAGCATCTCAATGCCGAGCAAAATCAGCCCGGCGGCCAGCCAATACCAGTTCTGCATGGCCATTTCTCCTCAATGAGTTCAGCTCTTGGTGGTTTTCAGCAAATCACTGATGCCACCCAAGGCACCGATGACATTGCCCGCCTCCAGTGGCATCAGCACCAGCTTCTCGTTCGGTGCACTGGCGATCTGACCGAGCGCTTCAACGTACTTTTGGGCAATAAAGTAATTGATGGCACGGGTGTCGCCTTTGGCGATAGCTTCCGACACCATCCGGGTTGCGTTTGCTTCCGCTTCGGCCAGACGCTCGCGCGCTTCCGCTTGTCGGAAGGCCGCTTCCTTCTCACCCTCGGCCTGCAGGATCTGGCCCTGCTTCATGCCCTCGGCTTTCAGGATCTCCGACTGGCGCAGACCTTCTGCCTCCAGAATCTGGGCGCGCTTGATCCGCTCGGCTTTCATCTGCTGCGCCATCGCATTGACCAGATCCTGTGGCGGCACGATGTCACGCACTTCGATACGGGTGATCTTGACGCCCCACGGATTGGTCGCGGCATCGACGATGCGCAGGATCTGGGCATTGATCTGATCCCGCTTCGACAGCATCTCGTCCAGATCCATGCTGCCAAGCACGGTGCGCAGATTGGTCATGGTCAGGTTCTGCATCGCCATCTGCAGGTGGTTGACTTCGTAGGTTGCTTGTGCCGAATCGGTGACCTGATAGAAGCAAACGGCATCAATCGTGACGGTGGCGTTGTCACGCGAAATCACCGACTGCTGCGGAATGTCCAGCACCTGCTCCATCATGTTGACTTTGGCACCGACCCGTTCGAACACCGGGGTAATGAAATGCAGGCCCGGCTGCAAGGTACGAACATACTTGCCGAATCGCTCGACCGTATACTCATAGCCCTGGCGCACCGACTTGACGCCGGTCATCACCAGCACAATTGCAAATATCAGCAGACCAAAAACGACGGTTTCCATAATGCTTCCTTGTCAGCAATTCAGATTCAACGGCGGTTCAACGCAACGGTACTTCGATTCTCGGCAGTAAAACTCACGGATAGCTCAATTCAATGCAGCAAACTGCGGCAACTGATTGGCCTGATAGCTGGCCAACACCAGCTCACGATCGGCGTGGCCACTGTTGATCTCCTTCGCGATAGCAACTACCTCAGTTTGGTGCTCAACCGCTTTTGCGAAATTACCAGCTAGCGCCTGACTCAGTGCTGCCGCTTCCAGTTCAATCAAATCATACGGTTTGGGTGTTTCAGGCAGGTAGCGGCGTGCCTGTTCAGCTTGCTCGGGATGGTGCTGCAGCAGGTACAGCGCATACTCGAGCTGGGCCCGGCTGTGGCCACCCTCGGCGGCTGCTTGCAGCCATTTTGTTGCTTTCTCGCTATTCGGTTCAACGCCGTCGCCGTGTCGCAGTCGCGAAGCTAACAGATACTGGGATTCGGTGTGGCCCTGTTGTGCGGCAAAGCTCAGCCACGCGATTCCCTTGCCGATATCCTTTTCGCACTGATTTCCAGTTAGCAGGTTCGAGGCCATCTTGAATTGGCTATTGGCGTAGCCGGACACCGCACTCTGCTTAAACAATGCGTGCATAACTGTCGATACATGCTGGCGTTTTTCACTCGGGAAACGAGGGTTGGTCAGCGAAGCTTCCAATTTTTTCGCGAACTCATACTGCGCAATTGGATCGCCATCGGCCGCCGCACCTCGTTGCTCGGACTGGTGTTTGCTTAGCTCTTTCGACTTCGTCGAACCATCAAGAATGAAATCCATGCAGTACCGACGAGGAATATCCCGTAGTGCTGCGGTAGCCGGCGGGCTGAACTCCCACTTTTCCATGACACGCTTCACTTCAAGCACAAAAGCGCTTTTGTATTTGCCGATACTTTCGCCTTTGGGTTTTCCGCCGTCGTCTTTGACGGCCGACTCTTCGTAGGCCGAAATACGCAACGGGTTGCCCGTTGCGCTCAGATAAAATGTCAGGCAGACATGCCCTTCGACATTATCTCTTGCGGCGATAACGGGATATCGCGGTGGGAACGTCTTTACCGGCACTGCATCACCCGTCACTTCAACGGTGCAGTCTGGCAGTCGATCGGCGGCGACCGGCAGCAACCGCTCGGCAATGGCAGCTTGACCAAACAGTTGCTGCAATTCATGCCAACGCTGTTCGCCGGCAAGCTTCTCAGCGTCGGTCAGCTTTTCCGTCAGGCGATCACGGATCGGCGCACTGGCTTCCGCATCCTGCTCTGCCGCCAGTGCTGCCCAGGCCCATGCTTCTACCGCATTGTGCTCGACAAACTTGCCATTGGCATACATGGCCGCCAGATTGCGCTGTGAAGGGGCGTCACCGAGTTCCGCCAGTCGGCGAAATTCCTGATACGCCTTGCCGTAGTCTTTCTGCTCGTAGGCGGTAACCGCACTATTGAAGTCGGCCGACGCAGTCAGCGGTAGCATGACTGCGTAGAACCATAACGGTTTCAGCAAGCGTTGCATGGCTTGCACCCCCTGTATGCAACTATAAGCGGCCGCCAACTTGCCTTTCGGCGGCCGGTCTTGTCAATGTGACGGTTTCCATGAGCTTGCTTTTCAATGGGTATTCACCGGTTTCACAAGCCATCTGACGACAGCAATAGCTTCTTCGCGATCGACGACTAAAGCCAGCGCTAGCGCGACATCTTTGTTACACAACGTGATGCGGTTAGCTCTGGCTTGGCGCCAGCGCCGGCAGTTGCTGGTTCTGAAACGCCGTCAACGTCGCTGCTCGCTGCTCGGTGTCAAAACCGACTTCGCTGGCAATGCTGAGTGCCTGCTGCTGAAAGGCCGCTGCGGCGGTGAAGTCACCCGCGAGCGCCCGGCCGAGCGCCGCCGCCTCGAGCTGCATCAGATCGTTCTCATTGGGCTGCGCGGGCAACAGCGCGGCCGCTTCCTGCTGACGTGTCGGCTCATGCCGCAGCAGGTGATAGGCATACTCAATCTTCGCCCGGCCATGACCGCTGTCTGCGGCAACCTTCAACCAGGACACTGCCTTTTCGATATTCTGCTCAACGCCATCGCCGTGCATCAGTCGCGAGGCAAGCAGGTACTGCGCTTCCCGGTGTCCTTGCTGAGCGGCAAACATCAGCCAGGTAACACCCTTGCCAGTATCCTTCTCGCACTGGTTACCGGTCAGCAAATCTTTGGCGATCCGAAACTGACCTTCAGCATGACCGTTTATCGCACTCTGCCGCAGCAGGATGTGGGCAAGTGAGCGTGCTTCCTCGCGCTTCTGTTTGGGCAATCCCCCCGCCAAGGAGTTGACGTGCATTGACAGCTTGTACTGCGCTTCCGGGTCGCCTGCTTCGGCGCCAATCCGATATGTCTCAATTTTTTCTTTGGCTTCGACATACTCCGAGCGGCTCATACCGTCCAGTTTGAAATCGAGGCAGTAGCTGGCGGGCACCGAACGCAGTGCTTCGGTTGCTGCCGGCACAAACCGCCATGCCTGAATGGCTTCAAGCGCGGGCTTCACGAACACGTCAGGGCTACGGTAAGGTTTTTTCTCACCATCCTTGAAAGCGGCGAATTGGGAAGGCCGTATCCGGATGGGTTTGCCTTCCGGGCTCAAGTAGAAACTGAAGCAGGCATTGCCTTCGATCCCGGCATTCGCTGCTGCCATCGGATACTTCGGCGCACGCGTCTCAACCGGTTGTGCGCTTGTGGTGACATCTACCGAACAATCTGCGGCTTGATCGCGTGGTACCGGAAACAGCCGCTCGGCGAGTGCCTGTTTGCCGAACTCTGCGAGCAAGGCGTCGGCGCGTGCACCCGCCTGCGCGCGCTGTTCGCTGGTTTTCAGCAACTTGTCTAGTGCTTCAAATAGCGTGAGGCTTTCCTCATCGCCTTGCTCGCTGGCAAGTTTGGCCCAGGCCCAGGCCTCAACCGGATCCTTCGCGACATGCTCGCCGCGGGCGTACATCGCGGCCAGATTACGTTGCGAGGGCGTGTCACCGAGTTCGGCAAGGCGACGGAATTCAGTGTAAGCCGAGTCGAATTGCTGTTGCTGATACGCGGTAAGCGCCGAGTTGAAATCGGCCAAGGCGACTGGGGTGGTGAAGACAACGAGGGATGACGCGAGAAACGCTGCAAACCGAGCGTGACGCATGGTTTCCTTCCTGGAAGATCAGCTGAAAATCGGCCGCCAACTTGCCTGTTGGCGGCCGTGCTTGTCAATGTGCGGGCATCGGCGGCAATTGCTCGTTGTCGAGGGCGTTGACAGCGGCTTGCCGGACGTCAGTCGCAAGGCCGGCGTCGGTGGCGAGCTCCAGTGCCTCCTCTGCTTCGTCCAGGCCGTCGCCAAATTCGCCGAGCAGGCCGTGGGCATAGGCGCGCCAGTCGCGGACGTGTACATGCCGATCGGCGTCCAGTTTGCT
>CAMLKQ010000018.1 GCA_946480585.1 uncultured Kangiella sp. | reverse complement strand
TTTGTAATCGCGGCCTTCATCGACCCATTGCTCGATCTTCTCGGCAATGAAGCGGGCTTCTTCCTGTTCGTTGAATGCGGAATAGAGCCAGAGCGGATCGCCCTTGTCGCCTTCGGTCCACAGGCTCTTGCCGAGCCGGTCGCTGTTGTGATCGATGACCGCGTTGGCAGCGGTCAGGATATTGCCGGTCGAGCGGTAATTCTGTTCGAGCCGGACGATCTCGGCGCCGGGATAGTCGCGCAGAAACTCGTTGAGGTTTTCGACCCGGGCGCCGCGCCAGCCGTAAATGGACTGATCATCATCACCGACGGCGGTGACGTCGGTATTCGGCCCGGCCAGCAGCCGGATGAACTGATACTGGATCTGGTTGGTGTCCTGAAATTCGTCGACCAGAATGTGGTTGAACCGGGTCTGGTAATGCGCCAGCAAAGCCGGATTTTTCTTGAACAGCTCGACCGCGCGCAGCAACAGCTCGGCAAAGTCGATGGTGCCGGCTACGCGGCAGATCTCTTCGTAGGCCTGATAGATTTTCAGCTGAGTCGCGGTGAAGAGATCGCCGTGATGTTTGATGTCTTCCGGCCGCTCGCCTTCGTCCTTGCGCTGATTGATCCACCACTGCGCCTGCTTGGGCGGCCATTGTTGTTCATCAAGATTAAGTGCCCGGATGGCGCGCTTGACCAGTCGCTGCTGATCATCGCTGTCGAGTACCTGAAAGTTCTCGCTCAAACCGGCCTGATGCCAATGCGCGCGCAGTAAGCGGTGACAAAGCCCGTGGAAGGTGCCAATCCACATGCCGGCGGCCGGGCCACCGAGCAGCGCTTCAATGCGATGACGCATTTCCGCCGCCGCTTTGTTGGTGAAGGTCACCGCCATCATCGCGTGTGGCGACAGCCCGATCTCGGTGGCGAGCCAGGCGATGCGATGAACCAGCACACGAGTTTTGCCGGAGCCGGCGCCGGCGAGAACCAGCAGGGCTTTTTTCTGTGACGTAACGGCCTCGCGCTGGGCGTCGTTTAGGCTGTCGGTCAGGTTCTGGTGTAGAGTCGTTTTCATGGGGCGACATTCTACAGGAGCGGTGATGATTCGGGGTTCGGCAATCAGGCTGGCGATGGCCGCTGTGCTGGCTGTCACGGCGACAGCTGCGGCGAACAGCGCCGAGCGGCCCGGCATGCTTGGTCTGCTGCAAGCGCCGTTTCCCTGCCTCAGTCAGCAACAGTCGGGTGCGACGCTGGCCGATGCTTATGCGACCCAGCAGGCCTACAACCAATTGCGTGAGGCCAGCGAACCGATCGCCGGTTTCAAAGCCGGGTTGACTACCGCCGTTCTGCAACAACGTTTTGCCAGTGATGGTCCGGTGTTCGGCGTGCTGTTTCGCTATGGCGAACGCACGCCGACCGTTGGCGTGTCGCTAGCGGATTTTCGCAACGCCAAGCTGGAAACCGAGATCGGTTTTCTGGTGACCGAAGCCGTCACCGCACCGCTGCCGAATGTCGCCGCGTTGCGTCGGCATTTTGGCTTTGTGGTGCCGGTCATCGAAGTGCCGGATGTCAGCTTCGCCGCCGGCTGTACCGCCAACGCGGTCGATCTGGTTGCTGCCAACGTCGCGGCTTGGCGTCATATCCGTGGCAAGCCGGTGGCGTGGGCCGACCTGCCGGCTTTGCCTACGATCACCGTAACGCTGCAACGTGATGGCACGGCTATCGCGAGCGGTGAAGCGAGTGCGGTGCAACCGAGCGTCGAGGCGTCGTTGCTGCAGCTGGTCAATACGGCGCTGGCGCAAGGCTATCTGGTGCAACCGGGTCAGCTGTTCATCACCGGCGCAATGAGCGGGCTCATCGATGCCGCGCCCGGCGAGCACGTCGCCGATTTCGGCGCGCTGGGTCTGATTCGCTTTCCGGTAACGCCGTGACTGAGCGCGCTGCCCAAAACCCAACGGGAATCACAACGCAGAACATGACTCATGCCGTATTGCTGGACGCCGATACCCTCGGCCCGGATCTCGATCTGCGCGCGCTGGTGTCCAGCGTTGCGCGCTGCACCGTCTGGCCCGCCACCACGCCAGCTGAAACCGCAGCGCGTATCGCCGATGCCGATGTGGTCATCAGCAACAAAGTCAGACTGACTGCCGATGCGATCGAGGCAGCGACGCGACTCAAACTCATTCTGGTGGCCGCCACCGGCACCAACAACGTCGATCTGGCCGCCGCGCGTGCGCGTGGCATCACCGTCTGTAATTGCCAGAACTACGGCACCGAAAGCGTCGCCCAGCACACGCTCAGCTTGATGCTGGCGCTCGCCACCCAACTGCACGGCTATGCCCGCGATGTCGAGCACGGGGTCTGGAGCAGGCAGAGCAATTTCTGTTTGCTGCATCGGCCCATTACCACCCTCGCCGGCAAGCGCTTGCTGATTGTCGGTTACGGCCATATTGGCCAGCGCGTCGCCGAACTTGCTCGCGCTTTCGCAATGGACGTGCAGATCGCGCAACTGCCATGGCGGCCGCTGCAGAGCGGCCGGGTGCCGCTTGATACGGCGCTGCCCGCGGCTGACATTGTGTCGCTGCACTGTCCGCAAACCGCCGAAACCGAACAGCTGATCAACCGCGAGCGGCTGGCGAAAATGAAACCGGGCAGCTGGCTGATTAACGTCGCACGCGGCGGCTTGATCGATGAGCGCGCCCTGCTCGCTGCCCTGCAAACCGGACCACTCGGCGCCGCTGCCCTGGATGTGCTCAGTGTCGAGCCTCCGCCGCCGTCGCTGCCGTTGCTGGCAGCACAGCTGCCGAACTTGTTGATTACCCCACACACAGCGTGGGCAGCGCAGCCAGCGCGGCAGACCTTGGTGAATCAGCTAACGGAAAATCTGCAAGCGTACTTGGCGGGTAAACCTGTGCGTGCGGTGAATAGCTAAGCCATTTTTCCGGTGAAAACTACGGCAAGATTTATCCGCACGCTCGCTTACTCGGATTTTTTCTTCGCGCGCGGATGGGCGCCGTCGTAAACCTTGGCGAGGTGCTGGAAATCCAGATGGGTGTAGATCTGGGTGGTGCTGAGATTGGCGTGACCGAGCAATTCCTGCACGGCACGCAGGTCGCCGGCACCCTCGAGAAAATGGCTGGCGCAGGAGTGGCGCAGTTTGTGCGGATGCACGCGAGAACGGATGCCGAGTTTCTGGCCCCATTCGGCAAGTCGAACGCCAATCTGGTGGGTCGACAGGCGGTTGCCGCGCTGGCTGACGAACAACGCCGGCTCATCAGCGGCCGCAATCTCAGGCCGCAAACGCAGCCATTCCAGCAGCGCGAGCCGCGCCTGCCGACCGACCGGCACTTCGCGCACTTTGTTGCCCTTGCCAAGCACGCGCAGCAGAAAATTTTCCTGCAGCCCGGCAGTGCTCGCTGGCAGATCAATCAAATTGATAGCTGCCAATTCGGCGCGACGCAGACCGCTGCCATAAAACAATTCGGCGATGGCGCGATCGCGTTGATCGATGGCGCGGTCGCCGCCGATGCCTTCGACCAATGCCTGCGCTTCATCGACATCCAGAGTCGCCGGCAGGCGCTTGGGCACTTTGGGTGCGCGGACACCGGCCGCCGGGTTGTCGCTATGGCCGCCTTCCTTGCACAGAAAGCGGAAGAATGCCCGCAACGCCGACAGCTCTAGCTGCAGGCTTTTCGGTGACAAACCGCTTTGGTGGCGATGACCGATGTAGGCGCGCACATGAAATGGCTGCCAGGCAGCGAAGGAAGTCAGGCGTTGCTGGTGCGCGAATGCGCAGGCGGCGTGCAACACCCGGCGGTAACCGGCAATGGTGTGCACCGATTTGCCGCCGGCGCCGGTCAATGCCTGCAGGAAGGCGTCGACCGCCGGCTGCAGTGCGTCATCAGAGGATGACGTTGCCGTTTTCTCGGGTATCAATTTCGCGACCATGGCGGCGCAACAGGGCATCGAACAGATTGCCGATCAGCTGCAGGAACACTGTGCCCATCTGCGGCACGAAACGCTCGTTGCTGCGGCTGGCGATGGCGATCACCCCGCGTTCGGCGCGTGGGCCGAGCGGCAACAAGGCCACCGATTGCAGATCCGGCTTCAACTCGCCGAACAGAAATTCCCGCACCGGTTTTTCGAGCAAGCCGCAGACCGGCTCGCCATCCGGAAATTCACAACCGATCGACGCCAGCAAGATCTCGTGCTCGACATCGCGGGCGCCGACCGGTACCGGCAACTGGTGATCGCAGAGCAGCACCGAGAACGCGTCAATCTGAAAATCGGCCAGCAGCTGCACGCGCAGGATTTGCAGCAGCTCGGCCGGTGAGGTGCTGTTGATCAGGCTGAGTGCCAGTGCCAGGCATTGGCTCAGCAGCCGCTCGTTCTCGCGGGCGTTGCGCAGCATGTCGATCATCTGGCTCTGCAGCTCGCGGTTGCGATCACGCAGCGCCTTGACCTGACGCTCGACCAGCGACACGGTACCGGTTTCATGCGGCACGTTCAGCTGCATCAGCAAGTCGCGATGCTGGAAAAAAAAGTCCGGGTGATCGCCGAGGTATTGCGCGACATAAGCAGCACCGGTCAACGGGCTTTCTTTTGCTTGGTTTTGCTCGGGTTGCTCAGTCATGATCGATGCCATTTCCTTGCTGCGGCGCCAGTGGCGCCATCACACTTCAATCTGTCCTTCAAACACCAACTGCGCCGGTCCGGTCAGTCGCACCGGCTGGCCGGGGCCCGCCCAGCTCACGGTCAAGGTCCCGCCGGGCAAATGCACCTGCACGCGCTCGTCGAGCAAGCCGCGCTGACGGCCGGCGACGACGGCGGCGCTGGCGCCGGAACCGCAGGCCTCGGTTTCGCCGACGCCGCGTTCATAAACGCGCAAGCGCACTTCATTGCGATTCAGCACTTGCAGAAAACCGACATTGGTTTGCTGCGGGAACACCGGGTTTTCGCAAATCGCCTTGCCGACGCTGGCCACCGGCGCGACGCTGACGTCGGCGACCTCAAGCACAGCATGCGGGTTGCCGACCGACAGCGCCATGAAGCTGGTCTCGACGCCGTTCAACAGCATCCGGTGTTCCGGACCGGGTCCGACAAACTGCATCGGGATCTTGTCCGGCTCGAAATTCGGGATCGCGATGTCGGCCGTGACCAGGCCATCGTCTTCCAGTTGCAAGCTCATTTCACCCGCGATGGTGCTGACCCGGATGTTGTTTTTCCAGGTCAGGCCGAGGTGACGGACAAAGCGGGCAAAGCAACGGGCGCCGTTGCCGCACTGACCGACTTCGCCACCATCGGCATTGAAGATGCGGTAGTGAAAATCCACCGACGGCGAATACGGCGGCTCGACCAACAGCAATTGATCAAAGCCGATGCCGCGCTTGCGATCGGCGAGCCGCTGGATGGTGCTGGCCGCAAACGCAATCGGTTGCGAAATGCCGTCAACGATCATGAAGTCGTTGCCGAGCGCCTGCATCTTGGCGAAGTTAAGCAGCATGCGGATCGTCCTTGGTCGGCTTGACAGGCTCGATCGGCGCCTCGGCGTCGGTGGGCGCGGCCGGCTCGGGCGCGCTGCGATCAGTCGCCGTGCCGGTTTCAGCAGCCGGTGCGGGCTTGGGCAGATACAGCGGACCCTTCTGGCCACAGCCGGCCACGGCCAGCACGGCAAGCAGCAGCAGGCTGGTCAGTGCTGGTGTGCGCAGGCGTCGGCGGCAAGGAACGCGAGACAGCATGATCGGTGTCCAGAAGCAGGTCGATGCCGGCAGTATACCCAGCCGCTGCCGACCGCGGCCACTGATGCTATGGCACAATGCCGGCGTCGCCGCGCCAGCGGCCCGGTCTGTTGCTTCTGTGAACGAAACCCGCATGAACGAATCTGAATTCAATCGTCTGGTCGACGCCAGCTTGCGCGCCATCGAAGACGCCATCGATGCCAGCGACGCCGACATCGACTACGACCAGCAAGGCGGCGTGCTGACGCTGCAATTTGCTTCCGGCAGCAAACTGATCTTCAGTCGCCAGCCGCCACTGAGCCAGCTGTGGCTGGCAGCGCCGACTGGCGGTTTTCATTTTGATTGGCGTGATGGCAGCTGGCAGCTCGCCAGCGGTGAAACGCTGGCCACCTGGTTGAACCGGGAAGTGGCGCGACTGGCTGGCACGACAGTGGAGTTTGCATTCTGATGTTGCCCTGCATTGAAAAAGAGCCGACTCAACCGGCAGTTGCTTCGGTGATCTGGCTGCACGGCCTTGGTGCCGATGGTCATGATTTCGAACCGATTGTGCCGGAATTGAAACTGCCGGCCGATTTGCCGATCCGGTTCGTCTTTCCGCACGCCCCGGTGCAGCCGGTGACGATCAATGGCGGCATGGCGATGCGCGCCTGGTACGACATATTCGAAGCCAATCTCGGTCGACGGGTTGACGAGGCCGGCGTGCGCGAATCGACGGCGCTGGTCGCCGAACTCATCGAGCGCGAAATCGCCCGTGGCATTCCGGCCAACAAGATTGTGCTCGCCGGCTTCTCACAGGGCGGTGCCATCACGCTGTTTCTCGGTTTGCGTTATCCGGAGCGATTGGCCGGCCTGCTGGCGCTGTCCACTTATCTGCCGTGTCCGGAAACCCTGCCAGCCGAACGCTCGGTAGCGATGAAAGACGTGCCGATTTTCATGGCGCATGGCAGTTTCGATCCGATCGTGCCGCTCGCGCTCGCCAAAGACACCGAACGCCGTTTGCGCGAACTCGATTACGCGCCGGCTTTTCACGAATACCCGATGCCGCACAGCGTCTGTGGACCGGAAGTGCAGGACATCCGCAATTTCCTGATTCGCGTGCTGCGCCCGGCATCCTGATCTGGAGCGATGACGAGATGGCAAAACGCAAGAAAAAAGGCAGCTGGATCCCGTGGGTTCTAATCGTCGCAGTGGCTGGTAGCGCCGGCTTTGTGTTCTGGCAAAAACTGGAGCGGGCCAAGACCGTTGCCGCCAACGGTGTCATCGAGCGTTGCTACGAACTGCGCGCCGGTGAAACCATCAAATACTCGTTCAAAGGCGAAGACCTGGTCGCATTTGATATACGCCGTGGTGGCGATGGCCTGTTCTCTCCGCAAGTCGTCCCGTTTGATGAAGGCGATTTCACTGCCGACAGTGCCGATGAATACTGCTTGCGGTTCACCAACGCGCTCGACCGGCCGCAGAAAATTCGCTGGTCGGTGCAACGGCAGCGGCCTGAAGGCAACTGAACCGCAGCGGCTGATGGCAAAAAGGAGGATGCATGAAAGGGACGATTGTTTTGCTGTTGGTGGTGCAGGCGATGCTGGCACTGCCGCTGGCAGCGGCCGAGCGCAGTCTGGATCAGATTTTCAATGAGCTGAAAGCGGCGCAGGCCGCCGGTGACACCGCTCGTATCGAGGCGCTGACCCGCGAGTTGCAGCAACACGCGGAGCGCAACCGGGCACAGCAGCAAGCGCAGATTGAGGCGGCGCGCAACAGTGCGCAGGGCCAGCAGATGGTGCAAGGCATGCAGAATGTGCAGCGGCAGTTGCAGGCGCGTGCCGAAAGCTTGGAGTTCAAGATTGGTCTGGCGGCGCGCAAGGGCGATTTGGCGCAAGTCAAGGCACTGCACCAGCAAGGCGCCAAACTGAACGAGTACGCGCTTGACCCGGGCCCGCCGCTGATGGAAGCGGTCAGTGCTGGCAAGGATGAGGTTGTCCGTTACCTGCTCGACAACGGTGCGGCGTTCCGGGTGCAGGGCAAACTGGTGGCGCTCGATGCGCTGGAGTTCGCCGTGCGGCGCAAAGAAGACAACTCGGCCATGATTCGCTATCTGGTCGAGCGCGGTGCGCAGGTTGATCAGAACGCTGCGACCCTGGCGACCGACATGATGGTGCGCACCGAACGTGCCGCTGGCCGCGACGGCAGCGGCGGCGACAATCCAAACAACATCAAGACCGCGCAATTTGGTCGTGGCAGTGCCCTGTGGACCGCCATCGATCTGCGCAAATACCGCCACGCCCGCACCTTGCTGGAATTGAAAGCGGATCCGAATGTGTTCGGCAATGGCTTCACGCCGCTGATGCATGCGGCCGGTCGCCTGGACGTGGAAGCCGTCAAGCTGCTGCTGGAATTTGGCGCTGACGCAAAGCTGGAAGGACCGCATCACATCACGGCCTTGCAGCGGGCTGAAAAGATCAAGGAAACGGCTGCCAACAAAAGCAAGCGTGATGAAGTGCTGCGTCTGTTGCGCACGGCGCTGGCTGACTAACGGTAACCAAAGTCGAAAAAAAACGCCGCTTGAGAGAGCGGCGTTTTTTTTGCTGGCAGCAATCAGCGCTGCTTGCGCGTGAACCGCGACAGGCCAAACAGGCCCAGCGTCAGCAGGGCCAGTCCGGCCGGTTCCGGTACCGGATCCGGTGCGCCCGATTCCGACAGGAAGGCGGAGCCGAAGGCAATGCCGAGATCGGTGCCGGCGTAATTGCTGAGTACGGAACCGGTACCGGTGACGGTATCGATGCTCAGGATGTTCTGGCCGGCAACCCCGTACAAATCGACGTTATTGTCAGTTGCCAGACCATAAACCGCACCATAACCAATATTGCCGATGAAGGTGCCAATACCGGTCAGCACGTCGAGTTCGTACAGGTTGTCGCCGCTTACCGAGCTCAGGTACAGACTGTTGCCGATGAAGGCCAGGTCGCCCGATGAACCGTAACCGCCGCCGGAGCCGATCAGCGTGGCGGCACCGGTGCTGGTGTCGATGCTGTAAAGCCCAGAGTTGGCCGCGTAGAGCGTGCCGTCGGCGCCGAACACCAGCGAATTCAGGCTGGTGCCAAGATTACCCACCAGGGTGATCGCTGCTGTGGTGTGATCGATCTGGTAGAGCTGGCCGAAGGTGATGCCCCAGAGGTTGCCGAGCGGGTCGAAGGCGATATCGGTCATGGTCAGACCCATTTCGCCAATGACGGTGGCTGTACCGGTCGCGACATCGACGGTACCGAGTGTGCCGTCACCGTCACCCACCCAGAGGATCGGGCCGGCGGCAGCGGCGCCGGACAACAACAGTCCAGCAGCAGCAAGCGTGTGTTTCAACATCCAAGCTCTCCTTATTCTCGTGGTTGTGTCCGTCGTGTTGAAGTCGGACCCCTAGCCCGGATCACGGGGCGCCGCTGTTGCACGCACATGCCGTGCCATCGGCAAAAGCAGCACGAATTCAGCCGGTTACCGGCGCGATTGTGGTGGCCTTGTAAGAGAAACTGACGGGGCGTTTTGCTGACACCGACAATCGCGTTGCTGGCTCAACCGGCGCGACTGTCGGGCACCGCGTTGGCAGACGGGGCGAGCCGCAATTGCATGCGCTGCAACGGCACCTCCGATTCAATGATGACGGCGCCAACTGGCTCGAAACCCTGTCCGCGGTAATAGTCGAGCGAAAACACCGGCACCGCGCACTGCACGATGTCTGCACCGCTGTCGCGAGCGATGGCAATCAGCTCGCTCAACAGCGCGGTACCGATGCCGTGCTGGCGCCAGGCGGGCAACACGGCAATGCGGCTGATCTGGCCGTTTTCATCAAGCCGGCCACAGCCGACCGCGGTGCCGTCATCGGCGAGTGCGAGTACATGTCGACAACCGCCGTCGTGACCATCGAGCGTGGCGTAATAGCCGTAACGCACTTCGTTGAAAAACACCTGTTTGCGGATCTCGGCGCATTGCGTGCCGTAGTCCTGCCACTGGACTCGACGGATCTGGAACGTGGATGTCATGGGCGCCTCCTTGGCGTTGGCCGGTTGTCGGATCGCGCAGCAGCCCGGCCAACCGTATTCTGCGGGACACAGAATCTTTCCAAGCGTAAGCGGCCTTGCCTGGATTGCCAGCGGCTCGCCGAGAAAATCTTTCAACGGCAACGACGCGGCAGCGCACCCTTGTAAAAAATGCTGACGTCATTGTCATGGCAGCGTCGGCTGGCTTGACCGGTCTGCGGTTCAGAACTACACACAGAGGGCTACACGAAGACCGTCCGTGTCATGACGGTGGTAACACGGATCGGTGTTGCCTTTGCTGCGTCGCGCTTGCCCGGACAGATCCGGTCGGCACTGCCGTTCCCGCTGCAGTGCAACAATGCTGCTGTCACCGTGGTGATGCCCACCGCCGTTTGCTGGTCAGGAAAAGGAGTTCGTCATGCAATGCCCGAAATGCCAACAGCGCATGGAAAAAGTGTTCGTCAAGACGGGCATTGTCGACCGCTGCACCGGTTGTGCCGGCATGTGGTTCGATGTGTTGGAAGATCAGGATGTCGCAGCATTTGCGCGTCAGGTCGACAGCGGCTCGGCAAAACTCGGCGCCAGCTACAATCGCGTGGATGACATTTATTGTCCGCGTTGTCCAAACAGTGCGTTGCTGCGCATGGTGGATGCCAAGCAGCCGCACATCTGGTTCGAAACCTGCCCAAGCTGTCACGGCCGCTTTTACGATGCCGGTGAATTTCGTGACACCAGCGAGCATTCTCTGCTCGATGTAGTCAAGCGATTCACCGCCAAAGCGCGTGACTGACTAGCTGTCGCGGACAGGCCAGCGCGAGCGCCGGATCAACGCGTCGGTTGCAAGCCGTGGCCTCCGATCGGAATCGTTTCAAAGCGCTCACCGAAGTTGGCAATCAACGGCCGGCCGCGCTGGATCGCCTGCTGCACGCTCGGCAGTTGCAGTGACGCACGGTGACTGCTCTCGCTGTCCCACACTTCGGTGACCCACAAGGCATCCGGATCGAGCGGATCCTGACTGACGATATAACTGAGGCAGCCGGGCATGTCGCGCAATCCCTGCAACAGGATGGCGCCGAGCGCATCGCGCTGGCCTTCAACGGCGATGATTTTGCCAATCAATCCATACATGGTCATCCTCCTTGCGACCTCGGCGGCAGGCGTGCGGTCCGTTACGCCTGTGCGGGTGGGTGTTGTTGAAACCAGCTTACGATATCCGGCATCTGCGGTTCGAAACCGCCGGGCGTCGAAAAGTTCAATACGCCGGCGCGCTGATCGCTGCGGTTTTCAAAATCATGCACAACGCCACCGGGGATCAAGACGAAACTGCCGGCCTCGGCATCATGCCACTGCGTGCCAACCAGAATGCTCATGGTGCCGGCGAGCACATAAAACACATCGTCTTCCGGATGCTGGTGTGCACCGGGCCCTTTGCAATGCGGCGCCAGCCACCACTCCGAAATCGAATACGCGCCGGCCGTTTCACCGTCATCGGCCTTGAATACCGCATCGATACGGCCCATCGGGTAGCTGCGGCCGGCGCCGGGTGCCAGCACAATCGGTTTGCGTTCCATACCTCAGCACTCCTTGCGTGGCGACCGTCAGCGCTGGCTGACGGTCGCGCGCTCCTCACTGCATCGAATGCAGGCCAAACAGATTGCCGTCCGGATCGATCGCCAAGGCAATGAAACCGTATTCACCTATCGCCATCTTGGCCTGCTGCATCTTGCCGCCGGCGTCCACCACACGGCCCGCTTCGACGCCGCAATCTTCGCAACTGAAGTAAACCAGCGTGCTGTTACCGCCCGATGGCACGCCTTCCATCTTGACCAAGGCACCGGACGCGCCGGTGCCATTCATGTCCATCGGAAACGCCCACATTTCCAATGGCACCGCGCTGTCCGGCGCCGGCAAGTGCTCCAACTTGTGCCGCAACACCTTTTCGTAAAACGCGCGTGCCCGCGCCATGTCCTGCACGTAGATTTCAAACCAACCGACTGGATTGTGCGCCATCTGCATTCTCCTTGCGTTAACGCTGCCCTGACCCGGTGCCGAGCGTTCAGCCCGGCAACCAACCGGCTGACAGCCTAACAATCGGGCCTGTCAGCGTTATGTCAGCAGTGGCACAAACGGCGGGCTCACTGCTTGATGATCTGTCCCGCCTTCATGACGAACGGCACCTGCTCAAGCAGGCGGATATCGCGCGCCGGATCGCCTGTCACCGCAATGATATCGGCGTGGCGACCAGCTTCGATGACACCAACCTCCTTGCTGCCGAGTGCATCGGCGGCATTGATCGTGGCGGATTGAATGGCTTGCACCGGGCTCATGCCGTAGCGCACCATCACCGCGAACTGTTTGCCGTTGTCACCATGCGGATAAATGCCGGCATCGGTGCCGTAAACCATCTTGACGCCAGCGGTATGGGCCTTGCGGAAATTCTCCCGCTGCAGATCACCGACTTCGCGGTCCTTGCGCAGGTTGTCTTCGAGCACACCATTCTTTTTGCCTTCGGCCTGGGTGTAGTCGGTGTTGTAGATATCCATCGACAAATATGCGCCCATCTTCTTGGCGAGCTTGATGCCTTCGTCATCGATCAGGCTGGCGTGCTCGATGGTGTCGACGCCGGCGCGAATCGCATCCTTGATGCCGCTGGTGCCATGGGCATGGGCGGCAACTTTCAGGCCGTACATGTGGGCATCGTCGACCACCGCTTTCATTTCTTCGTAACGCATTTGTTGCTGGCCCGGTTCGGTGTTGCGCGAGAACACGCCACCGGTGGCGCAGATCTTGATCACTTGCGCGCCGTACTTGCGCAGCTCACGGACGCGGGCGCGGGCATCGTCCGGGTTGTCGGCGTTGTATGGGCTTTTCTGGTTCATCGATGGCGGAAAGAAGGTTGAATCGCAATGGCCGCCGGTGGCGCCAAAACTGTAGGCGGCGGTGACGACACGCGGGCCGATGATCTTGCCTTCGTCGATCGCCTGACGCAGGCCGACATCGTTCCAGGCATCGGCACCGACATTGCGCACGGTGGTGAAGCCGGCTTTCAGCGTGCGTTCGGCGTGCGGCACGGTCAGTACCGACCAGAACCGATCACCGAATTGCAGACCGGTGTAACCGCCGTAGGACGGATCGCTGTCGAGGTGCACGTGCATGTCGATAAGGCCGGGCAGCAAGGTCATGTCGCCGAGATCGAGCACGCGGGCATCGTCGCTACCATTCGGCGTCTTGCCGTTGTCACTGACCGCGACAATGCGGCCATCGCGAATCAATACACCGGCCTCTTTGATGATGGCGCCGGTGCGAACATCGAGCAGCCGATCGGCACGCAACAACAAGGTGTCGGCATGAGCGTTACCGGTGGCGAAGGCAGCGCTGGCTGCAAACAGGGACAGACAAGCAAGACGAAACAACATGGCAGGCTCTCGGGAAACCAAACGGCGGCAGCCGGTGTTATACCGCGCTGCCGCCGGGTTTGTTAACCGGACTTTTTGCCGGTTACGCCTGCTGCACTGCGTCAGCGGGTCCAGACCGCGTACTGGTCACCTGAGGTGCGTAGCGTCCAGCCGCTGCCGGGGCTCCAGCTGTTCGGACCGATCTTCATCGCCAGATTGCCGTTGATGATGGCGGCATAGAGGCCTTGATCGGCGCGCTGGATCGCCACTGATGATGTCGAGGTAATACCCTTCTCCTTGCGCAGGCTGATCAGTGTCTTGATGGCGCTGCGTAGGTTCCAGTCATAGACGTGCGGGTAATACACGGTCGGAATACCCGGATGACTGAGGATGTAGGCATAGCCTTGCATTACCTTGCCGCAGGGTACCGGCCAATGATTCTGGCCAGCACCGCAGCTTTGCGATGGACCGGTGTCGTGGTTGTCGACAAAGGTCACCATCTTCTGCGCCCACCAACCGATACCGCCGGCCGGTTTGCCGTCGTAGGCGCGCAGCCGCCAGTACTCGTTTGCCCACAGCGCCTGATTGAGCAGGCCCTTGCTGGTGAAGTCGAAGGCGCCGCACTTGCCGCCGTTGCCATCGACATAATTCATCAGCTGCTGCCGGTGCGCATCGACATTGTTGTAATCGAGATCGGTCCAGATCTCGCCGACGCAGAAGTTCGGTGCCATCGCGTCATGATAGAGACCGGCGTAACCGGGACCGTAGCCTTTCGAGTAGTCGTAGCGGATACCGGAGAAGCCGACACCCTTGAGCCGCGACGACAACCAGGTTTTCAGATCGTTCTGCAGAAAACTCTGGCGGTGATCGAGATCGCGCGCCGCGCCATAGCCATCACCGGTGTCGGCCGTGCCACAGCGACCGCTCCACTCATCGTTGCTGGTGACGGCGCGGCAATCCCAGCTTGGATTGGTGAAATCGGCCCAGTTGTTGGTGCCGACGCGGTGATTGATCACGACATCGACCACGCTCTTGATACCTTGACCATTGAGCGCGCTGATGGCGTTCTTCAGCGAGGGTTCACTGCCGTAACTGCTGTTCAGCATATTGAGTTGCCGTGGCAG
This sequence comes from uncultured Kangiella sp., assembly GCA_946480585.1. Next base: position 466 of record CAMLKQ010000018.1, on the reverse strand, counting down.
ATAGCCTTCCAGTGACGCCGCATCGGACGGCGGCGGGAACCAGACATGAGTAATGCCGAGATCTTTCAGATCGCCGGCCTTGCCTTGCAGATTGCCGTACCAGCTGCCATTGGCCGAATGCCAATGAAAGCCCTGGAACAGGATCGCAGAGCTGGCCTTGTCCTGCTCGGTGGCGGCAAAACTGCTGGTGCCGAGCAGCGAGCCGACGAGCGCGAGCCCGGTCAGCAACAAGGAACGAACGGTGAAAGAAGAAAGGGAACGACGATTTTTTCTCGAAGCGAAACAACGGAGCTGCTGACGCAGGCTCCCTCCGCACAACACTGATGCACGCATGGTTGTCCTCCGGATGCGTTGCGGTGGTTGTGGTGGTGTTCCGGAACAGCGTTATCCGGCGCTCGGGTCGTTATGAACGCAAACAATCCGGTTTGCGTGGCGCCGGCCAGAACGGCTGCTGGCCGGCGATTGC
>CAMLKQ010000017.1 GCA_946480585.1 uncultured Kangiella sp. | reverse complement strand
TCGCCTGGACGCTGCTGGAATCAGGAAAAGACATCTGGCGGACAGGCATCCTTGCTGCACCTGCCAGCCCGCACATTCATGTGCGGGCGTTCGTCAGCTCGTGAGTCCACTGGACTCACTCGAAACCCTGACTCACCCCTCCTTGCGGAGCTTTTCCATCAGGTAGTGAATGGTGGTGCCACCGCGCTGGAAGTTCGAGTCGTTCATGATCTCGCGCTGCAGGCTGGTGTTGGTCTTGATGCCGTCGATGACCAGTTCATCCAGTGCCATGCGCATCTTGGCGATCGCGGTGTCGCGATCATCGGCGAACGTGATCAGCTTGCCGATCATCGAATCGTAATGCGGCGGCACTTTGTAGCCGGCATAGACATGCGAATCCCAGCGTACGCCGAGACCGCCCGGCGGGTGGAAGCGCTGGATCAGGCCCGGGCTCGGCACGAAGGTCTTCGGATCTTCGGCGTTGATCCGGCACTCGATGGCGTGGCCTTTCAGCTTGATGTCGTCCTGGGTGATCGACAGGCCGAGGCCAGCAGCAATGCGCAGCTGTTCCTTGATGATGTCGACGCCGGTGATCATCTCGGTAACGGGATGTTCGACCTGGACGCGGGTATTCATCTCGATGAAGTAGAACTCGCCTTTTTCGAACAGGAATTCGAAAGTGCCGGCGCCGCGGTAACCGATTTCAATACAGGCTTTGACGCACAGTTCGCCGATTTTTTTGCGCTGCTCCGGCGTGATGCCCGGGGCCGGTGCTTCTTCGACGACTTTCTGGTGCCGGCGCTGCATCGAGCAATCGCGCTCGCCGAGATAAACGGCTTTGCCGTTACCGTCCGACAGCACCTGGATTTCGATGTGACGCGGTGCTTCCAGGAATTTCTCCATGTACACCATGTCGTTGTTGAAGGCGCTCTTGGCTTCGGCCTTGGTGGTCTGCACCGCGCTGTGCAAATGCGCTTCCGAATGCACCACGCGCATGCCACGACCGCCGCCGCCGCCTGAAGCCTTGATGATCACCGGAAAGCCGATCTTGCGGGCGATTTTGACCTGCTCGGCCGGATCGTCATTGAGCGCGCCTTCGGAGCCGGGCACTGTCGGCACGCCGGCTTTTTTCATCGCGTCTTTGGCGCTGACCTTGTCGCCCATCAGGCGAATGGTGTCGGCACGCGGACCGATGAAAACGAAACCGCTTGATTCGACTCGCTCAGCAAAATCGGCGTTTTCGGCGAGGAAGCCGTAACCCGGGTGTATGCCGACCGAGTCAGTGACTTCCGCCGCCGAGATCAGCGCCGGAATGTTCAGGTAGGAATCTTTCGACGCCGGCGGGCCGATGCAGACCGACTCGTCAGCCAGCCGCACGTGCATCAGATCGATGTCAGCAGTGGAATGGACCGCAACGGTCTTGATGTCCAGATCGCGACACGCGCGCAGGATACGCAGCGCGATCTCGCCACGGTTGGCGATCAGCACCTTGTCCAGCTTTTGGGCAACCGGGTTGCTCATGTTTTCCCTCGGGCAACAGCCGTTCGTGTTGAGCCTGTCGAAACACGAACGTGAAACGGGCAAGCCGTTCACCCTTCGACAGGCTCAGGGTGAACGGTGTGAGCAGAATGGCTTGTTATACGAACACGTTATTCGATCACGAACAGCGGCTGATCGAATTCGACCGGCTGGCCGTTCTCGACCAGGATGGCCTTGATGACGCCGGCTTTGTCCGACTCGATCTGGTTCATCATCTTCATCGCTTCGACGATGCAGAGCACGTCGCCAACTTTGACTTGCTGACCCACTTCGGCGAACGCTTTCGCGCCCGGGCTCGCCGAGCGGTAGAAGGTGCCAACCATCGGCGACTTGACCTGATGACCGGCAGCGGCGGCCGGCGCTGCGGCCGTGGCAGCGGTAACCGGTGCGGCGGCTGCTGGCGCTGCCATCGGTGCCGGTGCGGCCATCGGCACGTGGTAATGCATCGGAGCCGGTGCCGACGAGTGGCGCGAAATGCGCACCGACTCTTCGCCTTCCTTGATCTCGATTTCCGCGATGCCCGATTCTTCGAGCAGCTCAATCAGTTTCTTGATTTTGCGGATATCCATCTTTTCTTTCCCCATGGGTGAGAACCTTCAAAGGTTGTGAATGCGAATGCAGCAAACCGGCTAGGACAGACGCGCGCAGGCGGCGCGCACGGCCAGTTCGTAGCCGAGGGCGCCGAAGCCCGTCAACGTACCGACCGCGATGTCCGAGAAATAGGAATGGTGGCGAAAGGCTTCGCGCGCGTGCACGTTGGACAGGTGCACTTCGATGAACGGAATCGCCACCGCGAGCAAGGCATCGCGCAGTGCCACACTGGTGTGGGTGTACGCGGCCGGATTGAAAATGATGAATTCGGTGCGGTCGCCGGCAGCGGCGTGGATGCGTTCGATCAACTGGCCTTCGCCGTTGAACTGGGCAGCGACCAACTCGTGGCCAAGCTCGCGCGCCAACGCCACGCAACGGGCATTGATGTCGGCGAGGCTGTCGCGGCCGTACTTGTCCGGCTCGCGGGTGCCGAGCAGGTTAAGGTTGGGACCGTGCAGCAGCAGCAGTTTGGCCAAGGTGTAAGGATTCCGTCGTTATCTAAAGACCGAGGGTTCAAAAACCATTTCCCCGAAAACCGGTTCTGTCCTGAACAGGTCGGTATCTCGCGTCAAAACTACGTGTTATGGCGCGATCCTGTTTGAAACAAAACAGGCTACGATGCGGCATCCCAGCCGAGGGCGGGTATTGTGCGGCGCGGCGGACCGAATGTCCATCTGGGACAGGTCTAACCACAAGATGACACCAGATTTGCCGGAGTTCGGCGCCGTTCGCCACAAGATAATGAAATCGGGGCGTTTGGCCTGCAGCCCGGTGCAGAGGCTGCGGGCGCTACGATAGGCGCATTGGCCAAACCGGTCAATCCGGTACGGTCGCTCCTGCCGGAGGTGGACCGCGTCCAAAGCCGCCGTTCCTACCGTAGCCATAAAAAGGAAGTGAGCAGATGAGCGGATTGTTGACCGGGGTCCGGGTGCTGGATCTGTCGCGGATTCTGGCCGGGCCGTGGGCTACCCAGTTTCTGGCTGACCTTGGCGCCGATGTGGTCAAGGTCGAGAAACCGGACGAGGGCGACGACACCCGCCGCTGGGGGCCGCCGTTCCTGACCACGCCCGACGGCAGCGCCAGCGCCGAGTCGGCGTACTTTCTGGCGGCCAATCGCGGCAAACGCTCAATCGCCATCGATTTCACCCAAAGCGACGGCCAGCAGCTGGTGCGTCAGCTGGCAGCGCAGGCCGATGTCGTGGTCGAAAACTACAAAGTCGGAGCACTGGCCAAATACGGCCTCGGCTATGAGCAGCTGAAAGCGGTCAAACCCGATCTCATCTATTGCAGCATTACCGGCTTCGGCCAAACCGGCCCGGATGCCGGCAAGGCCGGCTACGACGCGATGATCCAGGCCCGCGGCGGCCTGATGAGCCTGACCGGGGTCGCCGACGGCGAACCGGGCGCCGGTCCGGTCAAGGTGGGCGTCGCCGTCTGCGACCTGATGACCGGCATGTACGCTGCCAGTGCCATCTGCGCCGCGCTTTATCGCCGGCAGATCAGTGGTGAAGGTGAGTACATCGATCTCGCTCTGCTTGATACCCAAATCGCCTGGCTCGCCAACCAGGGCATGAATTATCTCGTCGGCGGCACGGTGCCGGTGCGGGAGGGCTCGGCCCACCCGAACATCGTGCCGTATCAGGCGATGCCCGCCAGCGACGGCCAATTCATGCTGGCGGTCGGCAATGACGGCCAGTTCCGCCAGTTCTGTCAGGTCGCCGGGGCGCCGGCGCTGGCTGATGATGCCCGTTTCGCCCGCAATGCCGACCGGGTCCGGCACCGGCAGGCACTGCTGCCGCTTCTGCAGGCGCTGACGCGACGCCAGCGTCGTGACTGGTGGCTGGCTGAACTGGCCGCCGTCGGCGTGCCGGCCGGCCCGATCAACAATCTGGCTCAGGTGTTTGCCGATCCGCAGGTGCAGGCGCGCAGTGGCCGGGTCGAGCTGCCGCACCCGCTCGGCGGCACCGTTTCCCACCTCAACAACCCGCTCAAGCTGAGCCAGCACCCGATCCGTCTGGAACGCAGCGCGCCACTGCTTGATGGCGATCGCGCCGCCGTTCTGCAGGACTGGCTCGCGCCGCGCTGAGTGCGAGCCGATCCGGTCCGTGCTTGCGCCCATGGTGGCGCCGGCGCATCCAGGCCTCCGTGCCGGTCGCGAGTGAGCGGCACGCCACTTTTCCCCGTATCACTCCCCACTGCCAATTCGGATCCGGTAGCGGCTGTTCGCGATAGCGAAACGGCCCGGTAATGGTTTTGCCGTTTTTTCTACGCTTGTACTGAGTCGGTCAAACCGGATTGGGAGAGAGACAAATGAACGTGGCTGGTTTTGCCGCGCGGTCGCGGGCGCTCGCGCGTCGCCCGGCGCTGCAGGTGCTGATGTTGGGCAGTTGGCTGCTGGTGCTGATGGTCGCGCTGTGGCAATGGCAAGCGATTGATGGCGTGCTCTGCGGGGTGCCGCGATGACAGTGGCGATCGATTCGGTCGGCAGCAGTTTGACCCGCTTTCGCGCCAGCAGCGATCGGCTGTTGCTGCGGGTGTTGTTTGCCCATCTGCTGCTCTGCATTTGTTACGGCATCATCAACGATTCGTGGCCGGTGGCACTGTGGATCGGTTTGCCGACGGTGGCGTTGCCGTGGTTCTGGGTGCAGACGATGGCCGGCGCGCTGGTGACGCGGTTGGCGATGGCAGCGGCGTTCATGCTGATGTCGGCGCTGCTGATTCACCAGAGCCAGGGCCAGATCGAAGCGCACTTCGGCATCTTCGCGTTGCTGGCGTTTCTGGTGCTGTATTGCGATTGGCGACCGGTGCTGTTTGCAGCAGTAGTGATCGCACTTCATCACGTCGGCTTTGCTGTGCTGCAGGCGCAAGGTGCCGGCGTTTACCTGTTCCCGGAAGTGTCCGGCATAAGCCGGGTCACGGTGCACGCGGCGTATGTGGTCGTCGAGGCCGCTGTCGTCGTGTTCATCGCGAATGCTTTGCGCGAACGCTTGCTGGAAGGTGAGCTCGCCAGCGTCGTCGCAAAGCGGGTTGCCGACGGCGATCTGGCGACCGATATTGTCTGGCGCGGTGACAGCGATGTCGCCGATGCCGTACAAGTGATGCGCAAACGGCTGACTGACGTGATGCTGGAAGTGCAACGCACGGTGACCGCGCTGACTTCGCTCAGCCAGCAGGTGCGCAGCACCGCCGATGACATTCGGCACAGCAGTCAGCAACAGGAAAGTTCATCCTCATCGATGGCGGCGGCGGTGGAGCAGTTGTCGGTGTCGATTGCCGCGATCAGCGATCAAGCCGGTTACACCCAGCAGCAGGCGACGCAATCGGCGCAGGCGGCACGCGAGGGGCGCAGCATCGTCCAGTCAGCCACCCAGGACGTGGCGAGCATCGCCTCGGTGATTGAAACCGCGGTGGCCAGCGTCGAGGCACTCGGCGAGCGCGCCGAACGCGCCACCGAAACGGTCAACATCATCCGCGGCATTGCCGAGCAGACCAATTTGTTGGCGCTGAACGCGGCGATCGAAGCGGCGCGCGCCGGTGAACTCGGGCGCGGCTTTGCCGTGGTTGCTGATGAAGTGCGCAATCTGGCCGCGCGGACGCGGCAAGCCACCACCGAAATCAGCCAGATGATGCAGGCCATGGGCGAGGCAAAAGCCGCCGTGCTGCAAGCGATCGCCGAAGCGCAGGAGAAAGCCGGCGCCGGTGTCCGGCAAGCGGAGTCAGCAGGTGCGTCGATTTCCCAGGTGTCGGACGCCACTGCAACGGTCGGCACGGCGGTCAATGAGATCACCGATGCACTCGGTCAGCAGCGGCAAGCCACCACTGAAATTGCCCGTCATGTCAGCCAGGTTGCCGATCGGGCCAGCAACGTCGCCCGCATCACCGACAAGGTATTTGAAGAGGCAGATGCGTTGACGGCGGTCAGCGGCCAGCTGCAGCAGTTGCTGGCCGGTTTTCAATTGCCGGCGGATCGCAACCGGCGCCCGGTCAGTTGAGCGCGGACTTGCTTGACTGGGAACTTGTTGATCGGAAGCCGGGTTGAGCGTGAGCTTGGTTGAGCGCGAACTTAGCTGACCGCCACCACCCGATTGCGGCCACCGTGTTTGGCTTCATAAAGCGAATGGTCGGCGCGCGTCAGCACATCGCTGAGCGTGTCGCCGACCCGGTACTCGGCGACGCCAAAGGATGCCGACAATTTCTCATCTGCCATCGGTGCTGGCGGCGTCACCGCATGCAGGGCGCTGCGCAGCCGATCCGCGCAGCGTACGGCGCCGTCGATGCCGGTATCAGGCAGCAGAATGGCAAATTCCTCGCCACCAAAACGGGCCACGGTTTCATCACCGCCGTGTGCCAGCCAATCGGCACTGCGCAATTGCTGCTGCATCAGATCGGCGGTCAGTTTCAGTACCGTGTCGCCGGCCAAATGGCCGTAGCGATCATTGATGGCCTTGAAGTGGTCGAGATCGCACATGATGACGCTGAATGGACTGCCACGCCGTTTCGCGCGCGCTTCTTCCCGTTGCAGCGCCTCCATCAGAAAGCGTCGGTTGTGCAGGCCGGTCAGTGCATCGTGCACGGCCTGATGACTGATCTGTTCGTTGGCGCGTTGCAGCGCCTTGTGTTGCTGACGCAGTTGTTGCCGCATGCTGTGGATGGTGCCACCGAGCAGGCTCAGCACCAGCAGCACGACGGTCAGGATGATGAAGCGGACGATTTCCCGGCGCGGATCGGTGACGCTGGTCATGGCATTGGCGTCGAGCAGCATGATGCCGGCATACCCGAGCAGCGCGAACGCGGCGACCATCAGAAACTGTTGCCGGTTCAGCCGGAAGCCGCCGAAGAAAAACACGCAGCTGTACATCATCAGCATTTCGGCGCGTAAGGTTGGGGTCAGGTAGATCGGGACATAACACCACAGCGTGGCCGCCAGCATTTGCGGCAGGGTCAGGCTCGGGTCACGCTGGCGCAGGTTGCGGCCGCTGTATATCCACAATAAAAATGTGCTGTTGATGGCAAAGGCTGCAGCAATGATGGCGATCAGCAACGGCGTCGCAAGGGTGACCGTGCCTTGCCAATGGAAGAACGCCAGCAGCGCACAGCATAGGCCGTAGATGGAAAACGCCAGCCACGAGCGGCGCAGACGCAGGGCTTGCGCCTGCGCGATGGCGGCGTCTCGGTCGGTGCCGGCCGTATCCGGCGCGGCGGCGGAAGCCGAACCCGGGTGATGCGGGGTGGCGTCCGATTTGTTATCCGGGGCGGCTGTCATGGCCAATGGCGTGCCTGCGGCGTTCGTCATCAACCATGACAGCGTAGCAGAGTACGAATTGCTTGGCCGTGCTCAGTTCAGGTGGCGCTGAATATGGGCGGCGAACGGCGCCGCTTTCATGAAGCCAGTGACGCGTGCGGCTGGCACTTCATTGCCTTGCCGGTCGAAGAACAGAATCGACGGCAGGCCGAGAATATTGAAGCGCGCCATCAGCGCCAGATCGACGTCGTCGTTGGCGGTGACATCGGCCTGCAGCAACACCGTGTTGCTCAGCGCTTGCTGCACGGCCGGATCTGGAAAGGTGTAATCGGCGAACTCGAAGCAGGCGACACACCAGTCGGCGAAGAAATCCAGCATCACGGTTTTGCCTTCGGCCTGTGCTTTCGCCAGTTCCCGATCCAGATCGGCGCTGGATTTGATGAGCGTGAAGCCGGCGTGGGCATCAACCGATTTGCTGCTGGCGCTGGTGCTGCTGCCCGCCAACGTTGGCAGTGGTTGCAACGGATTGGTTTGTCCGGCGAGTGCACCGATAACCAGCGCGACACCGTAAACCAGCGCGCCGTAGCGCAGCGCTTGCAACAGGTAATGCCAGGCAGTATCGGTTTGCAGGCGCGCGAAATAGGCCGACAACGCCAGCGCAAACAGCGCCCACAAAGCGAGGCCCGCAGCGGCCGGAATCAACCGATTGACCAGCACAATCGCAACCGCGATCAAACCAAAACCGAACAGGTACTTGACCTTGTCCATCCAGGCACCGGCGCGCGGCAGCAATTGCCCGCCGCCAACGCCAGCGATCAGCAACGGAATACCCATGCCGAGACCGAGTGCATACAGTGCCACGCCGCCGCGCAAGGTGTCGCCGGTGCTGGCGATGAACGCGAGCGCACCAGCGAGCGGTGCGCTGATGCACGGCGACACCACCAGCGCCGACAGCGCCCCCATGAACACCACGCCTAGCATCGAACCGCCCTGGCTGTTGCTGGCCAGTTTGTCGCGCAGCGCCGCTGGCAGTTGCAGTTCATACGCACCGAACATGCTCAGTGCCAGCAGCACGAACAGCAGCGCCGACGGCACCAGCAGCCACGGTGATTGCAAATAGCCTTGCAGCGCGGCGCCCGCACTGGCGACCGCGACACCGAGCACGGCATACGTCAGCGCCATGGTCTGCACGTAGACAAACACCAGTGCAAACCGGCGGCCGGTCGACAGCTGGCTGCTCTGGCCGCCGATCACCGCAACGGTGATCGGAATCATCGGCAACACGCACGGCGTGAACGTCAAACCAATACCGGCAATGAGCGCGATGGCCACTGCGGCCCACAGATCGCCGCCGAGTGCGGCGGCCAGATCGCCACCGGCCGCATCGCCGGCAATCGTGGTGCTGGTGTTGTTGGTATTGGTCGGTGTCGGTTCGACCGCGGTTGTCGTGGGCGTACTGCTGGTGCCCGCTGTCGCTGCGCCGCCGTTGATGGCAAACGAACGGGTGGTCGGTGGGTAGCACAGGCCGGCTTCGGCGCAGCCCTGGAAAGTCAGTTTCAGATCGAAGGCATCGGGGCCGCTGGTAATCGGCACGCGCACTTCGACGTGATTGAAGTAAACGATTTGTTCACCGAGGTATTCGTCGTGCTTCAGGACGCCTTCCGGATACTGCGGCGTAGCAAAGCTGACCGCTTCGGCCTTGAACCGGAATTGATCGCGGTACAAGTAATAACCGGGGGCGATCACGAACCGGACAATCAATTCGTTATCCAGTCGCGACGCCTCGGCCTGAAAGGCCTGATCCACTTTCAGGAATTCTTCTTCTTCGCCGCTGTCGGCAGCGGCGCGCAACAAATCCGCAGTCGATGCGGCCTGCACTGACGCCGAAACGGAAACCACGGTAACGAGAAGAAGCCAGAACAGGGCGCGAGCAACAGCGCCAGTGAACAACGACAGCAATGCCTTCATGCCGATCACAGTCCGGTTGCGGCCCGGGCAAGCGGGCTGCCACAGACCTGGGTTATTTCAGATTGTCGTGCAGCCAGCGGCCGTAACCATCGCTGACGTGGCTGGCCGGCAGCACGGTGAACGCCGGGGTTTGATAAGGGTGCAGGGCCAGCAGACGCTGTTCCAGCGCCGGCAGATGCGCGGCATCGGATTTCAGCACGAGCAGCCACTCGTTGTCTCGGCACAGTTCACCCTGCCAGCGGTAAAACGACACCACCCCGGGGACAACGTTGACACAGGCGGCCAGCCCTTCGCTGACGAGAGTTTCGGCCAGGTAATGGGCCGCCGCTTCGGTGCCGACCGTGGTCAGTGCGACCCGGATGTAGCAGTCTGTCATAGCTGGCTTCTCCCTGCCTTAAGGCTCGCTTATTCCACCTATCGGACTGCGTTATTCGGCCAGCCGGACCGAATTGCCGCCGGCTTCCTTGGCCCATTGCAGCGCCCGTTCGGCGGCGTCACGCAGCGCGCCGGGGGCGCCGCCATCGTGTTGGGCGACACCGGCCGACAAACGCACCGACAGGCTGTGGCCGCCGTGCAGTAGCGGTTGCCGGGCCAAATCCGAACGGACGGCGTCGATCAGCCGCAGCGCGTCATCGCCGCGACAGCCCGGCAACAGCACGCCAAAGCGATCGCCGCCCAATCGGCCGATGGTGTCGCTCTTGCGCAAGCGGCGACCGAGCAGGCGCGCCAGCTGGCGCACCACCGCGTCGCCGGCGCCGTGGCCGGCGCTTTGGTTGAGCGGACCGAGTCGATCAATGTCGAGCTGGGCAAAGCTGAGCGGCTCGCCGGTGCGGCTGGACTGGGCGCACAGATTCTCGACGGCCTGCTGCATCGCCGACAGGTTCAGCAAACCGGTGAGGCCATCGCGGTTGAGCTGCTGCAATTGCATGCGGCTGCGGGCGATGCGGGTCAGCACGGCTTTTTTCAGTTCATCGGCACGCACCGGTTTCAGCAAAAAGTCATCGCCGGAAATTGCCATCGCGGCGGCCTGCTTTTCCGGATTTTCTTCTGCCGACATGAACAGCACCGGCACCGTGCGCCAGCCCGGCATCTGCCGCAGCACACGCGCCAGCTCAAGGCCGGTGCACTCGGGCATTTGCATGTCGAGCAGGATGAGTTCCGGTTGCAGGGCGTGCAGCGCTTGCAGGATTTGCAACGGCTGGTTGACCACCGCAGTCGAGCAACCGGCTTCTTTCAAAACTTTGTTGTAGTGCAGGCTTTGTGACTTCGAGTCTTCGACAATAAGCACTCGAGGCGGCTCACCGGCGCTGGTCGGACTCACTTCATCCAGCGCTTCGATGAGCGCGGCGGTGTCGAGCGGTCGGGCCAAAAAGGCCGCAGCGCCTTGCCGGATGGCCTGCAGCCGGGCCGGCACGCTGTCTTCATCGGCCACCACGATCAATGGCGGCAACTGTTCGCCGTAGCGGGCGCGCAAGTCGCCGACATCGCCGGCATCGGCGACCAGCGCCACCGGGCTGCCACCGTCCTGCGGCACCGTGCTGGCGGCAAAACCGAACAAAGCAAGCTGCACCGCCAGACCGCTGCGCTCCTGATCCGGCAAGGCTAGCCACAACGGCTGTAGCGCCAGATTGTCGGTGCTGGGCGCTTCCATTGCCGCGGCCGGCGCGGTTTGCTCGGAGCTGACCGCAGGCGCTTTCGCCAGCGTCGGCTTGCCGTCCAACTCCTCGGCCAAGTGCTGCAGAGCCTGGATCAGTGGTCCGTATCCGGCCGGTTCCGGGTTCAGGCACTGCGTTTCCGCCTGCTGCAGCAAGCGGGCGCAGGCGGCAAAGCCAAAGCTCTCGCAGCTGCGGATGCTGTGCTCCAGCTGCACCGCCAGCTGGCCGCCCAGCCCTTCCAATGCCTCACCCGACGCCAGGCGCTGCAAATACGCGGCGATCTGCCGCAATTTGCCGGGCAGCCGGCGGGCAAACAGACGACGAAGTTCGGCTTTTTGCTGATCGGTTTCGCTGGACATCGGAAGCCTTGTGCGGGGCATCGTTGGATGCGCTGACGACGATGCCAACACTATAGACGAGCCGAAAGCTTCGTCGCGACACAGGACGTGATGCACTTGGCGGTTCGGTAGGAATACCAATCCAGTACGGCAAAGCAAAACGGCTCCCTGGGGAGCCGTTTTGTTTGGAGCGTGAAGCGCGAGGTTAGCGGCGACGGCGCAGCAGCGCCAGGCCGCCGAGGGCGAACAGCGCCAGCGTGGCCGGGGTCGGCACTTCGGTGATGGTGATCGGCGGAACCGCTTCGGCATCGTGCGAGAACGGTGCGAACACGTACTTGCTGCCGTCGTTGATGTAGCCGTAGCCGTCGAAGTGCAGGACATCGAAATCGCCCAACATGGTGACGTGATAGGCGTTGATCTGGCCCATGAACGTACCGCTCTGGTCAACCGGCCAGCCGCCTTGGGTGGCGTCGCCGATCATCGAGTCGGTCAGGTTGAACACGCCCAGGTCGTAGTTTTGCCAGACCACGCCCGGCTGATTGAATACGCCATGAGCGGCCAGCACGCTGTGGCTGCCGGTGCCGGACTGGGTCGCGACCGGGTTGCTGGCGATCGACGGGTCAACCACGCTGCAGCAATTGGCCACAACCGGGGTGATGTTCAGGCCGGCCAGGTTGCCGCCCTGGGCTGACACCACCAGCGTGACGCCGCCAACGCCGTCGTAACCACTGATTTCGCCTTTCTTGCCGGTGTTACCGATAACCCAGACGGTGAATTCGCTGTCGGAAATCACCCAGGTCTGGGTGTCGACATCATAAGTGCCACCTTCAACGTACAGCTGCAGGACCGGCAAGGCGTAGGCCGATGGCGCCAGCAGCAACAGAGCCAGCAGAATCCCTTTCTTGATATTCAGGAACGACATAAAAATCCCTTGGTTGAGAACCGCGCGTCGGGTGCGCGGGCGCAAGGGAAGCAATTTCAGGGCCAGATGTGCAAAATCATGAACTTAGTCACATTTCGGTACGCCAGCTTTACAGTGCCATGTAAAAGAAGTTGACGCTTTACTCTCCGTCCTTGCGACGCGCCGGCTTGCACTCTCCCTGTCCGAGTGCCAACATTTAGCACTCGGACCCCTTGAGTGCTAAAAAAGCCTCCCCATATAGGGGCCACCGGTTTTCCGGCCCCCGGGTCCCCGGGGTCCTACTTATCCAAGTGTTCCATTGAGGAGAAAACGCAATGAACCTGCGTCCGTTGCATGACCGCGTTGTGGTCCGTCGCCTGGAAGAAGAGCGGATGTCCGCTGGCGGCATCGTGATCCCTGACAACGCCACCGAGAAGCCGAGCAAAGGCGAAGTCGTGGCTGTCGGCCCGGGCAAGCGTCTGGACAACGGCAGCGTTGCTGCCCTGTCGGTGAAAGTCGGTGAGAAAGTGCTGTTCGGCAAGTACAGCGGCACCGAAGTGAAAGTCGACGGCAAAGAGTTTGTTGTGCTGCGCGAAGAAGATCTGTTCGCGGTGATTGGTTAATCGGTCCGGCCGTTTGCCCGTTCCGTTTCCCATACAGAAAAATTTTCAGAGGAATTCAACATGGCTGCTAAAGACGTACGCTTCGGCGACGAAGCTCGCGCAAAGATGCTCAACGGCGTCAACATTCTCGCTAACGCTGTCAAAGTGACATTGGGTCCGAAAGGCCGTAACGTCGTTCTGGACAAGAGCTTCGGCTCGCCGACCATCACCAAAGACGGTGTTTCGGTTGCCAAAGAAATCGAACTGGAAAACAAGTTCGAAAACATGGGCGCCCAGATGGTCAAAGAAGTTGCCTCGCAAACTTCTGACGTCGCCGGTGACGGCACCACCACTGCAACCGTGCTGGCTCAGGCCATTCTGGTTGAAGGCATGAAGCTGGTTGCCGCCGGCATGAACCCGATGGATCTGAAGCGCGGTATCGACAAAGCCGCTGCCGTGATCGTCGAAGATCTGAAGAAGCTGTCGAAGCCGTGCTCGGACGACAAGGCGATTGCCCAGGTCGGTACCATTTCGGCCAACAGCGACGAAGCCATCGGTCGCATCATTGCTGACGCGATGAAGAAAGTCGGCAAAGAAGGCGTGATCACCGTCGAAGAAGGTTCGGGTCTGGAAAACGAGCTGAACGTCGTCGAAGGTATGCAGTTCGATCGCGGTTACCTGTCGCCGTACTTCATCAACAAGCAGGAAAACATGAGCGCTGAGCACGAAAACGCGTTCGTGCTGCTCGTTGACAAGAAAATCTCCAACATCCGTGATCTGCTGCCGGTGCTGGAAGGCGTTGCCAAAGCCGGTCGTCCGCTGCTGATCATCGCGGAAGATGTCGAAGGCGAAGCGCTGGCGACGCTGGTCGTCAACACCCTGCGCGGCATCGTCAAAGTTGCTGCGGTCAAGGCCCCGGGCTTCGGCGATCGCCGCAAGGCCATGCTGGAAGACATCGCCGTGCTGACCGGCGGTACCGTGATATCGGAAGAAGTCGGTCTGTCGCTGGAGAAAGCCACGCTGAAAGATCTCGGCCAGGCCAAGCGCATCCAGATCACCAAAGAAAACACCACCATCATTGATGGTGCCGGTGATCACAAAAACATCGAAGCCCGCGTCAAGCAAATCCGCGCGCAAATCGAAGAGACTTCGTCGGACTACGACCGTGAGAAGCTGCAAGAGCGCGTCGCCAAACTGGCCGGCGGCGTTGCCGTGATCAAAGTCGGTGCCACCACCGAAGTCGAAATGAAAGAGAAGAAAGCCCGCGTTGAAGACGCGCTGCACGCGACCCGTGCTGCCGTTGAAGAAGGCGTGGTTCCGGGCGGCGGTGTCGCACTGGTCCGCACCCTGAAAGCGCTGGAAGGCCTGAAAGGCATCAACAGCGATCAGGACGCCGGCATCAACCTGCTGAAGCGCGCCATCACTGCGCCACTGCGTCAGATCGTTGCCAACGCTGGCGAAGAGCCGAGCGTGATCCTGGACAAAGTTATCGCCGGTTCGGGCAACTACGGCTACAACGCTGCCACTGGCGTGTACGGCGACATGGTTGAGTTCGGCGTGCTGGATCCGACCAAGGTCACCCGCACCGCGCTGCAAAACGCCGCGTCGGTTGCCGGCCTGATGCTGACCACCGAGTGCATGGTCTCCGAGCTGCCGAAGAAAGACGCTGGCCCGGCCATGCCGGCTGGCGGTGGCATGGGCGGCATGGATTTCTAATCCACGCTTGTCCGGTTGTCATCCGACAAAACCCCGCTTCGGCGGGGTTTTGTTTTTCTGCAATCTTGGTTTTTCGTAGGAGCGAGCGTGCTCGCGATAAGGTCTGAATCGCGCAGCAAATCATTCGCGGGCATGCCCGCTCCCACAGGACCAGCATATGTCTGCGGGCTTTGCTACGATTCACGCAATCGTCTGTCATTGCATCGGAGCAATCATGCTGGAACTGTTTACCGCCGCCACCCCGAACGGCTACAAAATCTCGATCGCGCTCGAAGAGCTGGGCCTGCCTTATCAGCTGCGCTTGATCGATCTGAAGAAAAACGAACAGAAGCAGCCGTGGTTTCTCGCCATCAACCCGAACGGCCGCATTCCGGCCATCGTTGATCACGACAATGATGATTTCGCCGTGTTCGAGTCAGGAGCGATCCTGATTTACCTCGCCGAGAAAACCGGCAAGCTGCTGCCGCTTGAGCCGAAAGCGCGTTCACAGACGCTGCAATGGTTGATGTTCCAGATGGCCGGCATCGGCCCGATGCAAGGCCAGACCCATCACTTCCTGCACTACGCGCCGCAGCGTGTTCCGTACGGCATCGAGCGGTACAGCAAAGAAACTACCCGCTTGTACACGGTGCTCAACGAGCGGCTCAACCACAGCAAATACCTGGGTTGCAATGAACTCACGATTGCCGATATCGCAACCTGGCCGTGGATTGCCGCCCACGCCCGCGCCAATCAGGATCTGAACCAGTTTCCAGCGTTGAAACGTTGGCATGATGAGCTGGCAGCGCGGCC
>CAMLKQ010000016.1 GCA_946480585.1 uncultured Kangiella sp. | reverse complement strand
TTGGTCGTGGATGTTCGTCCGGGCGCCGTCAATCCGTATCCGGGTTGCTGGGTCAACGATGTCACCGAAACCGGTATCGACAAGCGGACGGTCAACCGGCTCGACTTTGAGTGGATCGTCAACGATGCCCACACGCTGCGCTTCGGTGTCGACCGCGAGCTGCTCGAATCGGACGGCGAAGAAGCCTACTCCGGTGGCCAGTACTGGCGTTATATCCGCTGGGCCGCCGGTACCGCGCTGTCGAACGGTGAAGTCAACAACACCGGTGCCGACATCGATCTGGTCCGTTTGCGTGAACGCACCGCCGGTGGCGCCTTTGAAACCGACAACCAGGCGATCTACATCGAAGACCGCTGGCAGATCAATGACCGCTGGTACGCCACCATCGGTTTGCGCCACGAAGTGTTCGAAAACAAGAACGCCAATGGCGATTCGTTCATCAAAGTCGATGACCAGATCGCGCCGCGTATCGGCTTGACCTGGGATGTCGAAGGCGACGGCAAGAGCAAGCTGTTCTTCAATGCCGGCCGCTATCACCTGCCGGTTGCCAACAACACCAACGTCCGTGTTGCCGGCAACGAAATCGACTGGCAGGAGTTCTACACCTTCGCCGGCATGGATCCGGTCACCGGCGCACCGACCGGTCTCGGTCCGCAAATTGGCGATCGCGTCTACACCTCGAGCGGTGCCAAGGATGTCGAATTGCTTGCCGACAAGGACATCAAGCCGATGTACCAGGATGAATTCATTCTGGGCTACGAGCGCGAGCTGTCGGCCGAGTACACCTTCGGCATTCGCGGCATCTACCGCGACACCGGTGCAGCGATTGATGACTGGTGCGTGCTGGATCAGGGCTGCGTGCTGATTAACCCGGGTGAAGATGTCACGGTCGGTGTCGATGCCGATCACGACGGCGTCTGGGATGGCACTTACGAGACCATCAGCGCCGAAGAAATCGGTCTGGATGATGCGCACCGCGAATACCATGCGGTCAACCTGGAACTGAACCATCGTTCCGAGAATTTGCGCTACACCGTGACCTATACCTGGGCGCGCAACTTCGGCAATTTCGAAGGCTATGTGAAATCTGATATCGGTCAGGATGATGCCGGTATCACCCAGGACTTCGACTTCCCGGAACTGATGGATGGTGCGGAAGGCTATCTGCCGAACGATCGTCGCCACACGCTGAAGTTCTATGGTTCGTACAGTGTGACCGACAGTCTGGATCTGGGCTGGAACTTCCTGCTGCAATCCGGTCGTCCGATCAACGGCTTCGGCAAAGGTCATCCGGATATCGGTGGTCCGCTGCCGTACGGTGACAGCTTCTACACCTACGATCCGGCAACCGGTGAGTACCGCCTGAACAAGCGTGGCCATTTCGGTCGCACGCCGTGGATCGCGTCGCTGGATCTGTCGGCGCGTTACCACACCACGCTGGCCGGTGTAGACACCGCGTTCTACTTCGATGTGTTCAACGTGTTGAATGCCGACGGCGTGATTCAGGTGGATGAAGAAGCCGAGCAGACTCAAGGTGTGGCCAACGACAGCTTCATGCTGCCGACCGCTTATCAAGAGCCGCGTTCGGTCCGTCTCGGTGCCGAAGTGCGCTTCTGATGCAATGTCTGTAAGGAAAAAACGGGGCGCACCATGCGCCCCGTTTTTCTTAAGTTTTTGCTAAAACAAACCTTGTCACATAGTAGGGTTTGTTGCCGCGACGATTCCCGTATTTTTACCATTGACGCTGTGGTCGGGCCGGCGCAACCATCGACGCTCAACCCCGAGGATTGGGGAAGGAGTCTGTAGATGGCAACTGCCGATGATTTGCGCGCACCCGAGCCGCGCACACTCGACAATGCATTTCCCGATTTGCGTAATCAATTGTTTCGTGTTGATGACTGGTTGGTTGATCCGCGCGCCAACCGCATCGAACGCGACGATGCCGTGAAGACCTTGCGCAACAAGGCCATGGAGCTGCTGGTGCTGCTTGCCAGCCAGCCCGGGCAAGTGGTGCTGCGCGATGAAATCGTCGCCCGGGTCTGGGACGGCAATGACTACGTCGCCAGCAAAGGCATCACCAACACCATCTGGACCTTGCGGCAATGCCTCGGTGATACCGCGGAAACGCCCCGTTACATCGAGACCATCGCCAAACGCGGTTATCGCCTCATTGCCCCTGTTGTGGTCATGCCGTTGCCGCCGGCGTTTTCGACTTCGCTGGAGGCAGTGAGCGAGCGTGGGGTTGGCCTGGACGCAGCGAGTGTGGCCTCACTGCCTGTGTCGAATGATGCGGCGGTGCGGACCGCAGCGACAAATCAGGTGGCGCCGCTAACGGATGCCATTTCGTCAGCTCGACCGGCGCCGGATATTTCGAACATTCCTGTTGCCGCGACAACACCGAACGTCACCACCGCTGCGGCGGGTGTGACGCCACACCAATCGGAGCGCGACGGCCACTTGCCGCGCGCGGTGCCTGCGGCCAACCAAGCGCGCATCGGTAACCGGGTTGCCGCATTGGTGCGCGGTGCGATCGGTGCTGCTGTGCGGCAGCCGCGGCGTGCATTCGGGGTGACGGCTGGGGTGATCGGTGTTGCGGCAATGACCGTGGCGATGCTGCTGTTCGTGGCGCGCGAGGACGATGCCGGTGACGCAAGCGTGGCATTGCCGAGCACGGCTGCCAGCATTGCCGGCAAGGCCGATGTGCGCTTGTTGCAAACAACGCCGGAAGTCGAATATCCGGTTGCGATGGCGCCGGATGGCAAGCGCTTTGCGTACGGCAGCCGCTTGTTTCTGCATCAACCGAACAGCTTGTGGCTGCGCGAGCTGACGCCGGGCGCAAAGCCGGTGCAACTGAAACAATATGTTGGTCAGTTGTTCGCCCTCGCGTGGGCGCCCGATGGTCGTTCGTTGGCGGTAGTCTCGGCGGATGAAGCGCGCCAATGCGAGTTGTCAGTGCTGGATTTGCAGACGTTGCAGTCGCAATCACTGGGGCGTTGTGCCGACGGCAAAAGCATTGGCCTGGCGTGGTCAGATGATGGTCGCTATCTGGCAACCAGCGATGTCAGCAACAGCGGCGGCATCGGCGTGGTGTTGATCGAGCGGGCAACCGGCATTCGTCGCATGCTGACCGAACCGGCGCGCGATCAACACGATCTGGTCGGCGATTTCAGTCCGGATGCGAGCAAGCTGTTGGTGGTGCGGCAAGCGTCGCCATCGGAAACCGAACTGTGGCAATTGCAACTCGACGGTCAGGCGGAATTGCTGTGGCACAGCAACGAGACGGTATTGGCGCCAACCATGGATTGGTGGACACCCAATGAGGTGTTGCTGGCTGTTGGTCGCGAAGGGGCCGAGATGCAACTGCATTCGATGAATCCGAGCGATGGCAGCATGCAGGCGCTCGGCGTGGCGGGCGTGTCGCCGCAACATGTCGCGCCGACGAGTGTGTTGTTTGTGCGCTCGCGCCAGCATTTTTCGTTGAGCGAGATCGATCTGCGCCAGCAACCGCTGCGGGTCAGTGCGCGGGTCCAGCTCGATGGCCAGATTGGTCATCCGGCCTATCTCGACAATGAGCAGTGGTTGTTCATGAGCAATCTGACCGGCCACATGGAAATTTATCGCGGTCAGCGTCACGGCCCGCCGGAACAATTGACCGATCTGCAGCGCATGGCTTGGGATCCGGCGGCGTCGCCGGACGGTCGCTGGCTGGCGTTCGCCGGTCAGTGCGGCGGCGACGCGCGCAGCAAAATCTGTCTGCAGGATCGACGCAGTGGCCAGATCGCCATCGCCTTCAGCGGCGAACAGTCGGCTGAGGCGCCACGTTGGCAGGCTGACGGCAACGCGCTGTGGTTCCGGATGGCGGCCGGTGATCAGATGCAGATTGGCCGCTTGCCGGTGGCCGCGGATGGCAGTGTCGGTGCGGTGGAATGGTTGGCGTCGCTGCCGACGCTCGATGTCGCTCCAACCGCGCAGGGCGATGGCTTTTATTGGGTCGACAAATACCGGCCCGGGATCTGGCAGCGCGATCTCGCCAGTGGCATGGACCGGCTGCGGGTGGCGGAGTTTCCCGCCGGTTCGCGGCAGTGGGCGGCACATGGCGATGCGCTGTTCTTTCTGATCCGCGAACCGGATCGGTCGTTGACGGTGCATCGTCAGCGGTCCGGCGCGGCTGCGGAGCGGCTCGGCCAGTTCGACAACCTGATGCTCAATGCCCACGGCTTTGTCGCGGTGTCGCCGGATGGCCAGCGCCTGCTGGTGTCGGAAGTGACGGCGCTGAGCTATGACCCGGCCATGGCGCAGTCACCGAGCAGCGGCGGTTATCCGCTGGCGGTCGGCCAGCGCCGGTTGGTGGCGGCGCGCTGAATCGCGCCGCGCCATCAAATTTCGCGGATGGCGACAAATTCGCCAGTAAAACGGGCGGCCAGCTGATCGCCCGTTTTCAATTCGGCCGGAATCAGCAACTTGCCGCGGCCTTTGCTGCGCAGGCTGTGCAGAAACTGGCCGACGGCCTCCGGTTCCGGTAGCCAGGCCTCGGCCGCCGGCGCCTCGGCCAGCGGTTTCAGGTAGCGGATATCGGCATGCCGCAGCACGACGGCGGCCGGTAGCTGCTCGCGTTGGCAAACGCTGTGTACCAAGGTCCAGCCGGCCAGCGTGGCAAAGCAGTAGATGCTGCCGGCGAAGACCGTGCCGTGCAGGTTCCGGTTGGCGTCAAACGGGCCGATGACGCGGATTCGGTCATTTTCAGCCATCTCTACGGCCAGTCCTAGCGCCTGTGTCAGCGGAATTTCACGATGGAGCAGGGAGGTCAGCGCAGTCGGGGTCACGGTCAGTGATCCAGTCAGAAAGGACTCGACAGTATAAAGGAACGCAAAAACCCCGAAGAATCCCGGGGTTGGGTGTGGCAGGAGGGGCGGTCAGCCAGTAGAATTCGCAGCCTCGCAAAAGCCGCGGCAAATTGCCGCAGCGGCGCCGGCCTAACACCACCAACACGGCGGCGAGGTCTTTCGGGGTGGCTGCTACCACCCCGTCATTATGTATGGAGATGAGGCATGTCTTTTTTGAGCAAGCTCAAAGCCGGGCTCGGTTTGCTTGCACTGCTGTCCATGACGGCGGTGTCGGCGGCTGATTCCAAGCTGAATCTGCGCGAAGGCGTGACCGAGATCAGCCGCGATGCCTACAACCTGCACAACTGGGTTGTTTGGGCGATGCTGGTGATCGCGGTTGTGGTCTTCGGCGTCATGGCCTACTCGATGTGGGCTCACACCAAGAAGAAGAATCCGGTACCGGCGAAGTTTTCCCATTCGACCGCGCTGGAGATTCTCTGGACCGCCATTCCGTTCATCATCCTGATCGTGTTTGCGGTGCCGGCAACCAAGCTGCTCATGAAGCAATACGATGCCTCGGAGTCTGACCTCACCGTCATCGTTCGCGGCTACCAGTGGAAGTGGAAATACACTTACCCGGATCAGAACATCGAGTTCTTCTCGAACCTGTCGACGCCGCGTGAAGTGTTCACCAACAGCACTGCGCTGGCCAGCACGCCGCTCGCGGCGATTGGCCACGTCGCCAAAGGTGGCGTCGTCACCAAGGGCGATCAGCCGACCGACAAGAACGAAACCTACCTGCTGGAAGTTGACAATGAAATGGTCATTCCGGTCGGCAAGAAAGTGCGTTTCCTGGTCACCGCTGATGACGTGATCCACTCGTTCTGGGTGCCGGATTTCGGCGTCAAGAAAGATGCGATCCCGGGCTTCGTCAACGAAACCTGGGCACGTGCCGAGAAAGTCGGTACCTACCGCGGCGTTTGCGCCGAATTGTGCGGCAAGGACCACGGCTTCATGCCGATCGTCGTGCGCGTGGTCGAGCAGGCCGAGTTTGATGCCTGGATCGCCCAGAAGCAGGAAGAAAAGCGTATCGCCGAAGAAGAAGCCGCGAAAGCTGCTGCCTCGTCGTTCACGCTGGAACAGCTGATGGCCGAAGGTGAGAAGACCTATCTCGCCAAGTGCGCTGCCTGCCACATGCCGACGGGTGCTGGCTTGCCGCCGACCTTCCCGGCACTGGCTGGCTCGAAGATGGCCACCACCGACAAGCCGGGCCACATCAACATCGTCGTCAACGGCAAAGCCGGAACCGCGATGCAGGCCTTCGGTGCCCAGCTGACCGATCTGGAGCTGGCTGCTGTCATCACTTACGAACGCAATGCCTGGGGCAACAACACCGGTGAACTGGTGCAGCCTGCAGAAATTGCCGCGTTCAAAAACGGTAACTAAGGGGAGATGACCATGGGCGCACACGCCGCACACGATCATCACGATGATCACCACGATCACAAGCCGACCGGCATCAAGCGCTGGCTGTTCACGACCAACCACAAGGACATCGGTTCGATGTACCTGTGGTTCGCGTTCGCCATGTTCCTGACCGGCGGTTTCATGGCGCTGCTCATTCGCGCTGAACTGTTCCAGCCGGGCCTGCAATTCTTCGAGCCGAACTTCTTCAACCAGATGACCACGGTGCACGGTCTGGTGATGGTGTTCGGTGCGGTGATGCCGGCCTTCACCGGCCTCGCCAACTGGATGATTCCGCTGATGATTGGCGCGCCAGACATGGCGCTGCCGCGGATGAACAACTGGTCGTTCTGGATTCTGCCGTTTGCCTTCCTGCTGCTGATTGCCAGCTTGTTCATGGAAGGTGGTGGTCCGAACTTCGGCTGGACGTTCTACGCGCCGCTGTCGACCACTTACGGTCCGCCGAGCACCGACTTCTTCATCTTCTCGGTGCACATCATGGGTATCAGCTCGATCATGGGCGCGATCAACGTGATCGTGACTGTGCTCAACATGCGCGCCCCGGGCATGACCCTGATGCGCATGCCGCTGTTCGTCTGGACCTGGCTCATCACCGCGTTCCTGCTGGTCATGGTGATGCCGGTTCTGGCTGGCGCGGTCACCATGATGCTGACCGATCGTCACTTCGGCACTGACTTCTTCAATGCCGCCGGTGGCGGTGATCCGGTCCTGTTCCAGCACGTGTTCTGGTTCTTCGGTCACCCCGAGGTCTACATCATGATTCTGCCGAGCTTTGGTATCGCTTCGGCAATCATTCCGGCCTTTGCCCGCAAGCCGCTGTTCGGTTACGCCTCGATGGTGTACGCGACCGCGTCGATCGCCTTCCTGTCGTTCATCGTCTGGGCGCACCACATGTTCACCGTCGGCATGCCGCTCGGTGGTGAGCTGTTCTTCATGTACGCGACCATGCTGATCGCCGTGCCGACTGGCGTGAAGATCTTCAACTGGGTCGCCACCATGTGGAAAGGCTCGATGACCTTCGAAGCGCCGATGCTGTTCGCGATTGCGTTCGTCGTGCTGTTCACCATCGGTGGTTTCTCCGGCGTCATGCTGGCGATGGCCCCGGTTGACTTCCAGTACCACGACACCTACTTCGTTGTTGCGCACTTCCACTACGTGCTGTTCCCGGGCGCCATCTTCGGCACCATTGCGGCGACCTATTACTGGCTGCCGAAGTGGACTGGTCACATGTACAACGAGTTCTGGGCGAAAGTGCACTTCTGGCTCAGCATGATTTTCGTCAACCTGACCTTCTTCCCGATGCACTTCTCGGGTCTGGCCGGCATGCAGCGCCGGGTACCGGACTACAACGTGATGTTCGCGGACTTCAACATGCTGTCGTCGATCGGTGCTTTTGGCCTCGGTCTGACCCAGCTGTTGTTCCTGTGGATCATCATCAAGTGCATCAAGGGCGGCGAGAAAGCCCCGGCCAAGCCGTGGGATGGTGCCCATGGTCTGGAATGGACCGTGCCGTCGCCGGCGCCGTACCACACCTTCAGCACACCGCCGAAGGTGACCGACGAAAACGCACACAGCTGATTGAGCGCAGGTTCATCAGCACGACAGCCGGCGGTTAACGCCGGCTGCTCGGATGAAGTAAAGCGGGTAAGCAACACGGGAACCGATGTCGGTTTCCGCAACAGGTAGCAACACGGGGCTCAGGCCATGACTGAAACCACTGCTGTGCAACAACGCAACAAAAAGCTGGCGCTGAAAATTGCCGGGATTGCGCTGGGCATGACCGGTTTTGGTTTTGCCATGGTGCCGCTGTACGACGTGTTCTGCGAAGTGTTCGGCATCAATGGCAAGACCGCTGGTCAAGCCGAGGTGCAACAGGTCGTGGTCGACACGGCACGCACTGTGACGGTGGAGTTTGTCGCCACCGTCGATCGCGGCATGCCGTGGCAGTTCGAGCCGGAAGTGAAGAAGCTGAAAGTGCACCCGGGTGAAATGCACAAGGTCAATTTCAAAGTGGCCAATCGCACCGGCGAGCGGATTGTCGGACAGGCAATCCCGAGTCTGAGTCCGGGCCTCGCGACCTTGTATTTCAACAAGACCGAGTGCTTCTGCTTCAACAACCAACCGCTGGAAGGCCACGCCGTCGCCGATTTGCCGATGACATTCATCATCGATCCGCAATTGCCGGCCGATGTGCATACCGTGACCCTGTCTTATACGCTGTACAACATTACTGACAAGCTGCAACCCAGCAACGTCGCAGCAAACTGAAAGAAAACGTAACGCAACGTTGGTGACGTTGACGGTTTAGCGAGGGAGTTACACAAATGGCTCATACTGAAACCCACGGCGAGCACGAAAATTATTACGTGCCAGCCGAGAGCAAGTGGCCGTTCATCGGCTCGGTTGCGCTCGCGCTGATCGTGTTTGGCGCCGGCAATTTCGTCCAGCAAAGCTCCGGCAAGTTCGGCGGCGGCAATGGCTGGGGCGGCACCATTTTGCTGGTCGGCATCGGCATTCTGCTGTTCATGCTGGTCGGCTGGTGGAACCATGTCATCAAGGAATCGCTCGGTGGTCTGTACAGCAAGCAGATGGACCGCAGCTTCCGTCAGGGCATGTTCTGGTTCATCACCTCGGAAGTGATGTTCTTCGCGGCGTTCTTTGGCGCGCTGTTCTATGTCCGGATGTTCGTGGTGCCGTGGCTCGGCGGTGAGGGCTCGAAAGTCGAAACCCATGAGCTGCTGTGGCCGGATTTCGTCAACGTCTGGCCGCTGACGCTGACCCCGGATGGCACCGCCACCACGGCCATGCCGGCGTGGGGTCTGCCGTTCATCAACACCGTGCTGCTGATCACCTCGTCGATCACGCTGACCATTTCGCACCACGCGCTGAAAGATGGCAAAAACTTCAAGGCCTGGACGTGGCTGTTCTGGACTGTTGCCTTGGGCGCCATCTTCCTGTGCCTGCAGGCGTACGAGTACTACCACGCCTACAACGATCTCGGCCTGACCATGGGCTCGGGCATCTACGGCAGCACGTTCTTCCTGCTGACCGGCTTCCACGGCATGCACGTGACGCTCGGTACCATCATGCTGCTGGTGATGCTGTTCCGGATGGCGAAAGGCCATTTCACCCCGGAGAAGCATTTCGCTTTCGAAGCGGCGGCCTGGTACTGGCACTTCGTGGACGTGGTCTGGATCGGCCTGTTCATTTTCGTGTACTGCCTGTAAGGCTCGCCTTGCTCGCGACACGCGACGCAACAATAAAAAAGCCGGCGCAAGCCGGCTTTTTTATTTGTCTGGCGCAGCCGCTGATCGCAGCGTTGTGCGCGTGGCGTTCTGGTTGGCCGCGGCTTCAGCCGCCGACGCCGTGTGGTACCAGAATGCCGAATTTCATCGCCAACACCAGCAGCACCAAGAGCAACACCGACAGGCCAACCCGCCAGGTCAGTGAGTTGACGGTGCGCTTGCTGTTGCCCTGATCCTTGACCAGAAAGAACAGGCCGCGAAACAGCACAAACAGAATCGCCAGCAGAATCACCACCAGCACAGCTTTGGCCCACCACATGTGTTTTCTCCTCTGGTCAAGGCGGCGGGCAGCATAACCGCCGAGCGGGTTATCACCAAGCCACACCGCTTTGGGTGCGCGTTTTGTACCGAGCGTCAGTACATTTTACGCGCAGGCTAACCGTAGGCCTTCATTCGGGTGGCAATTCTGTATCGCGGTGTAGTTTTACTTGCCTTAGCTGAAAGTGGTCGCTCACTTTGTCACCAACTTTGACGAAAAACCGAGTGGCTCCGCCCGCAACGTCATTTTGTGGACCCGTTTTGTCCCGCCGGGCCGCGCCATTGCTGCGTTTCTGTGTATTCGGTCCCAGATTTGCAATAGCCGCTCCCAGACCCACACCAGAAAACCGGGTCAGCGTCGTGGAGGGAGATGTACTGCGACGACCAAGAGAGATCGCCAAAGGAGTGCCATTGCATGAGGAAGTCCAAGCTGATCGGCTTGGCAGTACTCGCGGCCAGCCTCAGTTTCGGGTTGAGCGCAGCACCTGCCACCGTCTCCACCAGCAATAAAGTCGCACCGGGCAAACTGGCCCAGAATCCCGTCAAGAAAATCGGTCACGCCCAAACGGCAGAGCAGCGGGAAGCCGATGCCCAGAAAGCCAAAGCCCGCGTGGCCAAAACCAAGCAGAGCGTCAACAAAAGCAAGAACCGGGAAGTGAACAACCGGTTTCCGGCTGAGCTGTTGACCCGCAAGCCGGTTGCGACCAAGCAGGACGTGTTGGTCGCGAAGCAGGCGCAAGCCAAGAAGAAAATGGGCGCGTTCGACGCCGCCGTGATGAACACGCCGGCGGCGGATCTGTCGTTCCCGGGCTATGACAACGACGACAACGCCGCTGTAGCCGGTGGCCGTATCGCGCCGCCGGATACCAACGGCGATGTCGGCACGGATTACTACGTGCAGTACGTCAACCTCGGCTGGATGGTGTTCAGCAAAACTGACGGCTCGGTCGTCGCCGGCCCGTTCCGCGGCAACACGTTCTGGGAAGGCTTCGGTGGTATCTGCGAAAGCGACAACTCGGGCGATCCGATCGTGTTGTACGACCGCTATGCCGATCGCTGGGTGTTCAGCCAGTTCACCACGTCGTCAGCCGATGGTCACCAGTGCTTCGCCGTGTCGAAAGACAACAAGCCGTTCCCGGATCCGGGTGAAAGCGCGGCCGATCAGTATCACCGCTACGACTTCGTGGTGAGCCCGTCGGGTCAGTTCAACGATTACCCGAAAATCACCCTGTGGCCGGACGGCTACTACATGACCACCAACGAGTTCACCAGCGGCTTCGTTGGCGTCAACCTGACCGTGTTCAATCGCACGGCAATGTTGGCCGGCGCACCGGCGAACTTTGTCCAGTGGGGCCTCGGTGCCGATGACACCTTCAGCTCGCAAACCGCGCATCTGGAAGGTCTCGATCTGCCGCCGCCGGGAACCTGTAACACGGTGATCCACGCTTCCGATGCGGAAACCTGGGGCTCGCCGTTTGACAGCTACCGCACTTGGCAGGCCTGCGTTGATTTCAACAATCCGGGCAATTCGACCCTGACCGAAAACCCGCGTGTTGCGACCGCTGCGTTTGATGCCGAACTGTGCGGCTTCTCGCGCAACTGCGTGCCGACCCCGACTGGTCAGTCGCTCGATACCTTGGGTCAGTTCACGATGTACCGGTTCACCACCCGTTATTTCCCGGGTGAGGGCCTGAAAGGCGTGATCTCGCACACGGTCGATGTCGGCGGCAACCGCGCCGGTATTCGCTGGGCGCAACTGAACCTCGCCGCTGGCGGTCCGAGCATTGCCGATCAAGGCACCATCGATGCCGGTGACGGCATGTGGCGCTGGATGCCGGCAGCCGGTATGGACGCGTCGGGCAACATCGCCATCGTTTACACCAAAGCGAACGCCAGCAAGTTCCCGTCGGTGTATTTCGCTGGCCGTGAAGCCGGTGATCCGGCTGGCACGATGCAAGCCGAAGCGGTTTGCCATGACGGTACTGGCGGTCAAACGGGTGCCAACCGCTGGGGCGATTACGCCTCGGTCAGCAGTGACCCGGTTGATCAGTGCACGTTCTGGATGACCAACGAGTACACCGAAACCACCGGCACCTTCAACTGGAACACCCGCGTCTGCTCGTTCAAGTTCCCGAGCTGCGGTGAACCGACCTTTGGTTTGGGTGGTGACAACCTGACTCAGGAAGTCTGCACTGCAACCGGTGCAACGCTGAATCCGATCAACGTCAACGTGGCGAGCTATCAGGACTTCAATGATCCGGTCACGCTGAGCTATGACGGACTGCCGGCCGGCTTCTCGGGCGGCTTCAGCAACAACCCGGTGGTGCCGCCCGGCAGCAGCATTGCGCAGTTGTTTGCCGACGGTTCCGTTGCGACCGGCGTCTACAACTTCCGCATTCGCGGCGTTGCGGGCAGCACCGAGCGTTTCGCCAACGTCTCCGTTCGCGCTTGGGACAGCGTTCCGGCGGGCGTAGTGTTGAGCGGCCCGGCCGATGGCGCCACTGGTGTTGACGTGCAACCGGCGTTCTCGTGGAGCGCTGATGCCGAAGCCACCAGCTACACCATCGAAATCGACAACAACGCCGATTTCAGCAGCCCGGAAGTCAGCGAAACCGTCAGCGGCACCAGCTTCACGCCGGCCGCCGCGCTCGATACCGACAGCACCTACTACTGGCGCGTTACCGCGAACAACACCTGCGGCAGCGGCGTCAGCTCGTCGGTGTTCTCGTTCTCGACCGGCTTGCTGGTCTGCACCGCACCGAATGTGGCGATTCCGGACAGCAACGTTGCTGGTGTCAGCAACACCTTGCTGATCAGCGATTCGGGCACGCTGGATGATCTGAATGTGTCGGTGAAAGGCGTGCACACCTGGGTCGGCGATCTGAAGTTCAATCTGACCCATCTCGAGTCGGGCCTGAGCGTTGATCTGATCGATCGCCCCGGCGTGCCGAACAGCACCTTCGGTTGCTCGGCCAATGACTTCGACACTACGCTCGATGACGCGGGTAGCGCTCCGGTTGAAACCACCTGCAATGGCACGGCGCCGGCGCTGTCGGGCTCGCTGATCCCGAACCAGCCGCTGAGCACCTTCAACGGTGGTGACTACGCCGGCTCCTGGCGCCTGACGGTGTCGGATCTGGCCGGTGGTGACACCGGTACGCTGCAGAAGTGGTGCTTGCTGCCGGTGCTGGCAGCGGTTGCCGGTGACCTGAACGGCGATCGCTGTGTCGATATCAACGACATGTCGTTGCTGCTGGCGGCCATCCGCAATCGCAGCACCGACCCGATGTACGACATCAACGGTGACGGCAAAGTCAACAGCAAGGACCGCACCGCGCTGCAAGCGCTGTACAGCAACCCGGGCGGCGCTCCGTGCAACTGATGCACCGTTCGCGCTGACAACAAAAAGCGCCGGCTCATCGATGAGCCGGCGCACAAGGGAGTGAAGAACATGAAGATGTTGAAAAAGCTCGCCGCCACAGCCGTGGCCTTGGCCGCGATGGCCGGCGTTGCGCAAGCCGATGTAATCGTTCCTTCCGATCAAACCCAGCTGGGCACCCCGGTTTCGCTGGGTGGTGGTCCTGCTGTGCAGGCGAGCACCAGCGGTTGCGCTGACAGCGGCTTCTGCACGCTGACCGAACTGCTCGGTGGTGGCTCGATCTCGGCAGGCGGTCTGACCTTTGGTGGCTTCTCGCTCGACAATGATCCGCTCGATGGTTACAGCCAGTGGGACACCGATAACGTCATCGTTCAGGTGTTTGATTTCGGTGGCGTGCTGATGCTTGACTACGATTTTGCCCCGAATGGCTTCGGCGATCTGGGTTCGCTGGCTACGCTGTTGAGCGATTTCGGTACCGGCTTGATCGATCTCAGCTATCAGGTGGTCGGTGACGGCTCGGTTGATGTCGTCGCGGCATGGCTCTATAACCTTGCTGGCGCCGGCACCTCCGATGCCAACTACGAAATGCAGGCTGACATGCTGATCGAATCCGGCGGCAGTGAGCTGGCTTATCTCTATCAATATCTGTTGTTGGAAAACAACAGCGTGGTCGAGTCGGATGTCAATGACTACGCCGATCTGGCTGGTGTGGACTTGCTGACAATCACCAACTCGCTGTCGCACCTGTCCTCACAAGGCCTGAACCTGATTTACTACATGGATCAGGTGTTCTTCACCGAAGCGCGGGAAGTGCCGGTGCCGGCGCCAATGACGCTCGGCCTGCTGGGTCTAGGTCTGCTTGCGTTCGCCGCCCAGCGCCAGAAGCGCCAGCTGCCAAACTGAGTGCGCGAGCAGATGGCCGCATCGCTGCCATCTGCTTTGCTCTCGCATCACCATCAGCATTACCACAGCAAAAACCGGTTCTACCGGTTTTTGCTGTCGCCATTTTTCCGATCTGTTCGACTGTGGCCTTCCATCTTGTGCGGTTGAGTATGTCGGCGAGCTGTCGTCGCGCGTTTTCGCTGCTTCCTTCTCACAATTCGCCAGTGCCTAGTCGCTGCGCTTCACGCTGCTTGAATGCGCCGTATCGACGAAATTGGCGCCGACTTTTCCTGCCACGTGCGCGACATCTTCTGTTATGTTGGCGACAACAGGGCTGGCGATGCCTCGCAATCTTGTTATAACGCCAGCTCGATGAAAAGAATGAGATGGGTAATAACCGTGAAGTCATTGCTGGTGAAGTCGTTGTTCTTCAAGCCGTCAGCAAGTGCTTGTGCAGTGTTGTCAGCCAGTCGGCCGGTTAGCAGTCGGCAACCGGGCGCGATGGTTGCCATCCTGAGTCTGGTTGCCGGACAGGCGCTCGCCAATGAATTGCCGGATCCCGAGTCAAGCCGTTTGCCAGCCAATACGGATGCGCAGACGCTGGTGGTGCATGGCAGTCGCGCGGTGGCCTCGGGTTACGAAGCCCGTGGCACCGATGTCGAGCATGTTGATGTTGACGACGCCGCACTCATGCCGGCGTCCATGTCGGAATTGCTGACCTCGTTGTCCGGCGTCGCCGAAAGCGGCCAGGGCGGCTGGTTGCAGATGTGGTCGGTGCGCGGTGTGTCGCGGCAACGGGTGCTGACCTTTGTTGCCGGCATTCCCATCATCACCGATCGCCGGGCTGGCACTGCGGCACATTTCGTCGATCCGGCCTTGCTCGGTGAGGCATCAGTGATGGCCGGTCCTGCGTCCAGCATTTACGGTGTTGGCGCGCTTGGCGGCATCGTGCAGTTTTTCCCGCGTGAGCTCGATGGTCCGGTCGCAGGGCTCCAGCTTGACGATAACGGTGATGGTCGCGGTGGCTATGCCGGTTGGGGCAATGGCGATGTCACCGTGATGCTGGCCGGTTTGTCACGCGACAACAGCGAGGCGGCTGATGGCCGTGAGATCAATGATCACGGCGAACGTTGGTCCGGTTTGTGGCGCCAGCGCTGGCAGTTGGCGAACGGCGAGTTGGAAGTGCTGGCCATGCCATCACAAATCCGCGACATGGGCCGCGCCAATGCCAATTTCTACAACGGCCGCATTTTCAGCACGCCAGAAGAAGATCATTTGCCAGTGCGCCTGAGTTTTCGTGCCACCAGCGGTTGGGAAGCGGCGGCGTTTGTTCATGACAACCAAGTCAGCAACGAAACCGATCGGGTTGGTGTCAGCTTGACCACCACCGATAACGTCGCCACCGATACCGGCGTCAGCGT